>NZ_JBSHJY010000033.1:0-34155 GCF_053619715.1 Agromyces sp. NPDC055520
CGCCTGCGCCGCGGCATCCGTCGCCCCTCGCCGTTCCGCACGAGCCTGCTGGTCTAGAATCGGCAGGTCATGACTGCCATCTACGACTGTTCGGTCGACTCAGAGCTCCTCACCGGCATGCGCCTCGCCCGAAGCGCCATCGGGCGCGGAGAGCTCGTCGTCATCCCCACCGACACGGTCTACGGTGTCGCCGCGAACGCGTTCGAGCCGAAGGCGGTCTCCGCACTCCTCGACGCGAAGGGGCGCGACCGCAGCTCACCGCCGCCCGTGCTCATCCCCGGCATCCCCACGCTCGACGCCCTCGCGAGCGAGGTGCCGCCCGCGGTCAGGCAGCTCGTCGGCGAGTTCTGGCCCGGCGGCCTCACGGTGATCCTGCACGCCCAGCCCTCGCTGCAGTGGGATCTCGGCGACACGCGCGGCACCGTCGCCCTGCGCATGCCGGCCAACCCGATCGCCCTCGAACTGCTCGCCGAGACGGGGCCGCTCGCGGTCTCGTCGGCGAACCGCTCCGGCATGCCGTCGGCGGTCACCGCGGCCGAGGCCGAGCAGATGCTCGGCGACTCGGTGACGGTCTACCTCGACGGCGGCCCGGCAGGCGCCTCGTACGAGGCGGTCGGCGAGCGGGCGGGCGACACCTCGTCGACGATCGTCGACGCGACGGCGCTCGCACGCGACGGCGGGCTGCTTCGCATCGTGCGCGCCGGCGTCATCTCGCGCGAGCGCATCGCAGCGGTCGTGGGGGAGGAGCTCCTCGAGCCCGCCGCAACGCCGGCGGTCGACGAAGCGGGGGCCGAGGCATCCGCCGTCGACGCAGTGGCCGCGACCTCCGCCGACGACGGGGACGCTGCCGACTCATGACCCTCTTCCTGGCCATCGCGCTGCTGACGGCCCTCGTCACCTTCGGCGGATCGATCCTCGTCTGGAAGCTGAGCCTGAAGTACAAGCTCTACCCGAAGATCCGCGAGCGAGACGTGCACACGCGACCGACGCCGCGCCTCGGCGGGGTCGCGATGTTCGTCGGCATCCTGATCGCCTTCGGCGCCGCGGCGTTCGTCTCCACGCTCGGTTCGTCGCGGTTCTCGAACATCGCGATCGTGTTCCAGAATCCGGGCCAGATCCTCGCGATCCTCGGTGCCGCGCTCCTCATCGTGATCGTCGGCGTCGCCGACGACATCTGGGACCTCGACTGGACGACGAAGCTCGCCGCGCAGTTCCTCGCCGCCGGCCTCATCACCTGGCAGGGCGTCTCGATCGTGTCGCTGCCGATCGGCGGCATCACGGTCGGCTCGTCGTGGATGTTCGCGATCATCACGGTCTTCGTGATCGTGCTCGTGATGAACGCGGTGAACTTCATCGACGGGCTCGACGGGCTCGTCGCGGGCGTCGCCCTCATCGCGAACGGCGTGTTCTTCCTCTACTCCTACCTGCTCGTGCAGCAGACCTCGCCGACGAACTACTTCAACCTCGCCTCGCTCGTGGCGATCATCCTGGTCGGCGCGTGCGCCGGGTTCCTGCCGCTCAACTGGCACCCGGCCAAGCTCTTCATGGGCGACGCCGGCGCGCTCCTCATCGGGCTCCTCATGGCCACCTCCGCGGTCGCGGTCACGGGCCAGCTCAACCCGACCGGCGTCGGTCTCAACCAGTTCGTCGCGGCGTTCATCCCGATCCTGCTGCCCTTCGCGGTGCTCGTGATCCCGCTGCTCGACTTCGGTCTCGCGGTCATGCGGCGCCTTCGCGCGGGCAAGTCGCCGTTCTCGGCCGACCGCAAGCACCTGCACCACCGGCTGCTCGACATGGGCCACTCCCACCTGCACGCGGTGCTGATCCTCTACGGCTGGACGGCGGTCGCCTCGGTCGGATGCCTCCTCACCTACGTCTTCCCGGTGTACTTCAAGATCTCGTCGCTCTGGGCGCTCCTCGCGCTCTTCATCGGCTTCGTCATCTGCGCGGCCATCACGCTCGCCCCGCTCGGTCGCCGCAAGCGGCTGACCGTCGCGGCAGAGGCCGAGGCGGTCGACGAGACCGGTCGCGCCGACGAACTTCCCGAGACGGATGCCGCGGGCCTCGACGAACTCGCAGGCGCCGAGGCATCCCTCCGACAGGCTCAGGGCGGCTCCGCGGCCGGTGCTCAGCACGGCTCGGTAGAATCGGCCGACCCCGAATCTGGAGCACGATGAACGACGCACGTCCTGAAGCCCACCGCACCCCGACCTCGAACCCCGTTCTGCGCAAGGCGCTCGTCTGGGGCGGTGTGCTGGCCGCGGTGATCCTCGTCGTCAGCGCGACCCTCGGGTTCCTGCTGGCGGGTATGCCGGGCCTGCTCGGCGGTCTCGTCGGCACGCTCATGGCCGTCGTCTTCATGGGCGTCACGGCGGCGAGCATCCTGCTGGCCAATCGCTTCGCGGGCAGCGACCTCTTCGTCGGGGCGTTCTTCGGTATCGTGCTCGGCGGCTGGCTGCTCAAGTTCATCGTCTTCATCGTGCTCGTGGTGGTGCTGCGCGGCGCCGACTGGCTCGACCCCACGGTGCTCTTCTTCAGCCTCGTCGCGGGCGTCATCGCCTCGCTCGTCGTCGACGTGATCGTCGTCGTGAAGTCGCGCCTGCCCTACGTCAGCGACGTCGAGTTGCCGAAGGCCCCCACCGAAGAGTGAGGCCCTCTCGGCGATTCGGCGGCGGCTCGAAGTATTGCTAGAGTAATGGGGATCCCCCCACGGTTCCACCCTGCTCGCGCACGGGTCGCCGAGGTCCATGTTCGTCGCCGCAGGAGCCGAGCTCCCCGCCCCGATACAGGAGAAAGCGCTGCTAGTTAACGCTCTGAGCCTGCTGGTTCCGATGTCAACCGACGACGGCGGCTTCCACCCCCCGTCGATCTGGGAATTCTTCCCCGAGGTCTTCCTGTTCGAAGGCACGCCCTTCGCGATCAACCGCGTCATGCTGGTCCGCTTCGTCGCGGTCGCTGCGCTGCTGCTCATCTTCTGGCTCGGCACGCGCCGCATGAAGGTCGTCCCCGGCCGCTTCCAGAGCCTCGTCGAGATGGGTCTCGATATGGTGCGCGTGAACGTCGCCGACGACCTGCTCGGCAAGAAAGACGGCAAGCGGTTCCTGCCGATCCTCACGACGATGTTCTTCATGATCCTGTTCATGAACCTGACGGGCATCATCCCCGGCCTGAACCTGGCCGGCACCTCCGTCATCGGCGTTCCGCTCGTGCTCGCGATCATCTCGTACTGCACGTTCATCTACGCCGGCATCAAGAAGAGCCCCAAGAACTTCTTCAAGAACTCGCTCTTCCCGTCGGGTGTGCCGTGGCCGGTCTACATCATCGTGACGCCGATCGAGTTCATCTCGACGTTCCTCATCCGGCCCGTGACGCTGACGCTCCGACTGCTCATGAACATGATCGTCGGCCACCTGCTGCTCGTGCTCTTCTTCTCGGCGACGCAGTTCTTCCTCTTCACCGCGGGCGGGTGGTGGACGGCGCTCGCAGCCGGCAGCCTCGCCTTCGCATTCGCCTTCACGCTCTTCGAGATCCTCGTCGCAGTGCTGCAGGCCTACGTCTTCACGCTCCTCACCGCGGTCTACATCCAGCTCGCGGTGGCGGAGGAGCACTGAGCCCGGGCATCCGCCCAGAACATTCCCTAGGAAAGGAAACCGAACGTGGACGCAACCACCGTTCTCGCTGAAATCTCCGGCAGCATCGCGACCGTCGGATACGGCCTCGCGGCCATCGGCCCGGCCATCGGCGTCGGCATCGTCGTCGGCAAGACCATCGAAGGCGTCGCTCGCCAGCCCGAACTCGCCGGTCGCCTCCAGGTGCTGATGTGGATCGGCATCGCCTTCACCGAGGCACTGGCCTTCGTCGGCATCGCCACGGGCTTCATCTTCGGCTTCTGACCCCTGCCACGTAGGAGGCAACTGTGCTGCAAGCAGTCTTGAGAGCTGCGACCGAGGAGGGGGAGGGCACTCCGCCCGTCCTCTTCCCGGCGTTGTACGACGTCGTCTGGTCGGCGGTCATCTTCGTCGTCCTCCTCGTCTTCTTCTGGAAGTACGTGCTGCCGCGCGTGCAGAAGCTGCTCGATGAGCGGGGCGAGGCGATCGAGGGCAACATCGCGAAGGCCGACGAGGCGCAGCGCAAGGCGGAGGCGGCACTCGAGGAGTACACCGCCCAGCTCGCCGACGCGCGCACCGAAGCCGGTCGCATCCGCGAGACGGCCCGCGACGACGGCAAGAAGATCGTCGCAGAGGCGAAAGACACCGCGACGGCAGAGGCCGCTCGCGTCACCGCGAGCGCGCAGGCGCAGATCGAGGCCGAGCGCCAGTCGGCCCTCGTCTCGCTCCGCTCCGAGGTGGGCACGCTCGCCATCGACCTCGCCTCGGGCGTCATCGGCGAGTCGCTCTCCGACGATGCCAAGGCGACCGCGGTCGTCGACCGCTTCCTCGCCGACCTGGAGGCCTCAGAGGCCGCCGCCGGAGGGAAGAAGTAGTCCATGGGTAGCGCTACGAGAGAGGCCCTGGCCGCGTCGCGGTCCGCACTTGCGGAGCTCGGTCGCGCCGAACTCCCGGTCGCCGAGGCACTCCTCGCCGCAGGCCGGGTCATCGGCGGGTCCGCGCACCTGCGCACGGCACTCATCGACCCCGAGGCCGGCGTCGCGCAGAAGCGCGCACTCGTCGGCTCCGTCTTCGGCTCGCGCATCCCGGCGGAGGCCGCCTCGCTCCTCGTGAGTGCTGCGTCGCGTCGCTGGTCGTCGGGCGACGACTTCCTCGCCGGCATCGAAGAGCTCGGCATCCGCGTGGCGGCCGACTCCGCAGCCGACGGCGTCGAACTCGACGCCGAGCTGCTCGCCTTCGAGCGGGCGATCGCAGGAGACGCAGATCTCGAGCTCGCGCTCGGGTCGAAGCTCAGCGACAGCTCGGTCAAGGCGAAGATCGTCGACCGACTGCTCGAGGGCAAGGCATCGGCGCAGGCGACCGTGATCGTGCGGCACCTCGTGCAGCAACCGCGTGGTCGTCGCATCGGCGAACTGCTCCGCCACGGGGCATCCGTCGTCGCCGACCAGCGCGGATTCGACATCGCGACGGTCACGAGTGCCGTACCGCTCACCGCCGCCCAACTGGGCCGGCTCGAGCAGGGCCTCGCAGCCCAGGCGGGCCGCCGCGTCCGCTTCGACACCATCGTCGATCCCGCCGTGCTCGGCGGGGTCCGCGTGCAGATCGGCGACGACGTCATCGACGGCAGCGTCGCCTCGCGCCTCAGCTCGCTGCGGCAGAAGCTTGCCGGCTGACGCCGGTTGAAACGACCGGCGTCCGCGCCGTGACACACCAATAGCTGTACAACCGGTACAGAAAAAGGGAAAAGACAATGGCAGAACTCACCATCAGCCCCGATGAGATCCGTTCGGCTCTCTCGGAGTTCGTCTCGTCGTACGAGCCCGGACAGGCGGAGAAGACCGAGGTCGGGTACGTCACCGACGCCGGCGACGGCATTGCGCACGTCGAAGGTCTTCCCTCGGTCATGGCGAACGAGCTCATCCGCTTCGCGGACGGCACGCTCGGTCTCGCGCAGAACCTCGACGAAGACGAGATCGGCGTCGTCGTGCTCGGAGAGTTCACCGGCATCGAAGAGGGCATGGAGGTGACCCGCACGGGCGAGGTCCTCTCCGTGCCCGTCGGCGAGGGCTACCTCGGCCGCGTCATCGACCCGCTCGGCAACCCGATCGACGGTCTCGGCGAGATCACCGGCATCGAGGGCCGTCGTGCACTCGAGCTGCAGGCGCCCGGCGTCATGCAGCGCAAGTCGGTGCACGAGCCGCTGCAGACCGGCATCAAGGCCATCGACGCGATGATCCCGGTCGGCCGCGGCCAGCGCCAGCTCATCATCGGCGACCGCCAGACCGGCAAGACGGCCATCGCGATCGACACGATCATCAACCAGAAGGCCAACTGGGAGTCGGGCGACCCGTCGAAGCAGGTTCGCTGCATCTACGTCGCCGTCGGCCAGAAGGGCTCGACGATCGCCTCGGTCAAGGGCGCCCTCGAAGACGCCGGAGCCATGGAGTACACGACGATCGTCGCCGCTCCCGCCTCCGACCCGGCCGGCTTCAAGTACCTCGCGCCGTACACGGGCTCGGCCATCGGCCAGCACTGGATGTACGACTCCAAGCACGTGCTCATCATCTTCGACGACCTGTCGAAGCAGGCCGAGGCCTACCGCGCCGTGTCGCTGCTCCTGCGTCGTCCGCCGGGACGCGAGGCGTACCCCGGTGACGTCTTCTACCTGCACTCGCGTCTGCTCGAGCGTTGCGCGAAGCTGTCCGACGAGCTCGGCGCCGGTTCGATGACGGGCCTGCCCATCATCGAGACCAAGGCGAACGACGTCTCGGCGTACATCCCGACCAACGTGATCTCGATCACCGATGGCCAGATCTTCCTCCAGTCCGATTTGTTCAACTCGAACCAGCGCCCCGCGGTCGACGTCGGCATCTCGGTCTCCCGAGTCGGCGGTGACGCACAGCTCAAGTCGATCAAGAAGGTCTCCGGCACGCTGAAGCTCGAGCTCGCGCAGTACCGCTCGCTCGAGGCGTTCGCGATGTTCGCCTCCGACCTCGACGCGGCCAGCCGCCGCCAGCTCGCCCGCGGCGCCCGCCTCACCGAGCTGCTCAAGCAGCCGCAGTACTCGCCGATGTCGGTCGAGAAGCAGGTCGTCTCGATCTGGGCCGGCACCAACGGCAAGCTCGACGAGGTTCCCGTCGAAGACATCCTCCGCTTCGAAGCGGAGCTGCACGACTACCTCGCGCGCAACACCGAGGTGCTCAACTCGCTGCGCGAGACCAGCGTGCTCTCCGACGAGACCGCGGCCGAACTCGCGACGGCGGTCGACACGTTCAAGCTCGAGTTCCAGACGGGCGAGGGCAAGCCGCTCGCCTCGGTCGGTTCCGAGCAGTTCGAGGCGATCGCTGAAGAAGAGGTCGTCCAGGAGAAGATCGTCAAGGGTCGCCGCTAGTCATTCCGAGGTTCCCTGAGGCTCTCGACGGGAACTGACCTCACAGGGTCGCATCGAGAGCCTCAGCACCAGGAAGACAGGACACAGGAGAAACATGGGAGCGCAGCTTCGGGTCTACCGGCAGAAGATCAAGTCTGCCCAGACGACCAAGAAGATCACACGGGCGATGGAGCTCATCTCCGCCTCGCGGATCCAGAAGGCCCAGGCGCGCGTTGCGGCGTCGGAGCCGTATTCGACCGCCATCACGCGAGCCGTCTCGGCCGTCGCGAGCTACTCGAACGTGGCACACGTGCTGACGACCGAGCCCGAGCGCATCGACCGTGCCGCGATCGTGATCTTCACATCCGATCGCGGTCTCGCCGGCGCGTTCAACTCGCAGGTGCTTCGCGAGGCCGAAGAGCTCACCGAGCTTCTGAAGAGCCAGGGCAAAGAGGTCGAGTACTTCCTCGTCGGGCGCAAGTCCGTCGGGTACTTCAACTTCCGGCACCGTTCCTTCGAACGGAGCTGGATCGGCGGCACCGACAACCCCGACTTCGACACGGCGAAAGAGATCGCCGACGCGGTGCTCGAGGCCTTCCTTCGGCACGTGAGCGACGGTGGCGTCGACGAGATCCACATCGTCTACAACCGCTTCGTGAGCCGCATCACGCAGGTTCCCGTGGTCACCCGTCTGCTCCCGCTCGAGGTCGTCGAGAGCGATGAGGCGCCCGCGGCACCCGCAGGCAAGCACGAGGTGTTCCCGCTGTACGAGTTCGAGCCCGACGCGGAGACCGTGCTCGACGGCCTCCTTCCCGTCTACATCGAGAGCCGCATCTTCAACGCGATGCTGCAGTCGTCGGCGGCCAAGCACGCGGCGACGCAGAAGGCGATGAAGTCGGCCTCCGACAACGCCGACAAGCTGATCACCGACTATACGCGTCTGGCGAACAATGCCCGCCAGTCCGAGATCACCCAGCAGATTTCCGAGATCGTGGGCGGCGCTGACGCGCTGTCGTCCGCCAAGTAGCCCCTTACGAAGAGAGAGAACACATGACTGACACCGCTACCGCCGCGGCCGCGGCCGCGCCTGTGGCCGGCGCCGTCGGCCGCGTCGCCCGGGTCACCGGCCCCGTCGTCGACATCGAGTTCCCGCACGACTCGATCCCCCCGATCTACAACGCGCTGAAGACCGAGATCACGATCGACGGCGTCACCTCGGTGCTGACGCTCGAGGTCGCACAGCACCTCGGCGACGACCTGGTTCGTGCGATCGCCCTCAACCCGACCGATGGTGTCGTCCGCGGCCAGGAGGTCACCGACACCGGCGCGTCGATCTCGGTTCCCGTCGGCGATGTCACCAAGGGCAAGGTCTTCAACGTCATCGGCGAGGTGCTGAACGCCGAGCCCGGCGAGCAGATCGAGATCACCGAGCGCTGGCCGATCCACCGCAAGGCTCCGGCCTTCGATCAGCTCGAGTCCAAGACCTCCATGTTCGAGACCGGCATCAAGGTCATCGACCTCCTCACGCCGTACGTGCAGGGTGGAAAGATCGGCCTCTTCGGCGGTGCCGGTGTCGGCAAGACCGTGCTCATCCAGGAGATGATCCAGCGCGTCGCGCAAGACCACGGCGGTGTGTCGGTGTTCGCCGGTGTCGGCGAGCGCACCCGTGAGGGCAACGACCTCATCCACGAGATGGAGGAGGCGGGCGTCTTCGACAAGACCGCCCTCGTCTTCGGCCAGATGGACGAGCCGCCGGGAACGCGTCTTCGCGTCGCCCTGTCGGCCCTGACCATGGCGGAGTACTTCCGCGATGTGCAGAAGCAGGACGTGCTGCTCTTCATCGACAACATCTTCCGCTTCACGCAGGCCGGTTCCGAGGTCTCGACGCTGCTCGGCCGCATGCCGTCGGCCGTGGGCTACCAGCCGAACCTCGCCGACGAGATGGGCGTTCTGCAGGAGCGCATCACCTCGACGCGCGGTCACTCGATCACCTCGCTGCAGGCGATCTACGTGCCCGCCGACGACTACACCGACCCGGCTCCGGCGACGACCTTCGCTCACCTCGACGCGACGACCGAGCTCTCTCGCGCCATCGCGTCGAAGGGCCTCTACCCGGCCGTCGACCCGCTGACCTCGACCTCGCGCATCCTCGACCCCCGTTACCTGGGCGAAGACCACTACCGCGTCGCCACCACGGTCAAGCAGATCCTCCAGAAGAACAAGGAACTGCAGGAGATCATCGCCATCCTCGGTGTCGACGAGCTCTCGGAAGAAGACAAGATCACGGTGTCGCGTGCGCGCCGCATCGAGCAGTTCCTCTCGCAGAACACCTACATGGCGAAGAAGTTCACCGGTGTCGAGGGTTCGACCGTTCCGCTCAAAGACACGATCGAGTCGTTCGACGCGATCGCCAAGGGCGAGTTCGACCACGTGGCCGAGCAGGCCTTCTTCAACGTCGGCGGCATCTCCGACGTCGAAGAGAAGTGGGCTCAGATCCAGAAGGAGAACGGCTGAGCATGGCCAGCCTCAATGTGAGTGTCGTCTCGGCCGACCGCGAGGTCTGGTCGGGCGAGGCGACCATGGTGGTGGCACGCACCGTCGAAGGCGAGATCGGCATCCTGCCGGGTCACGAGCCGATGCTCGCGATCCTCGCCGGCGGCGAGGTGCGGGTCACCCTGCCCGGCGGCGAGAAGGTCACGGCCAACGCCGAAGACGGCTTCCTGTCGGTGCAGGCCAATGCCGTGCAACTCGTGGCATCGCGGGCCGAACTCGTATAGGAGACGCGCGGATGCAGGGGGAGCAGCCGATCGAACGCCAGTTCGGTGACCTGAGCGTCACCCAGCTCATCGTCATGGCCGGGTTGCCGGGCGCGGGAAAGTCGACGATCGGCGAGATCATCGGCGCCCGCCTCGGCGCCACGGTCGTGTCGGTCGACCCGATCGAGTCCGCGATCCTGCGGGCGGGCATCGACGCCGATCAGCCGACCGGTCTCGCGGCCTACCTCGTGGCCGAGGAGATCGCGCAGAAAGAGCTCGACTCGGGTCGCACGGTGATCGTCGATGCGGTCAACGCCGGTGAGGCGGCTCGTCTGCAATGGCGCGACCTCGCGGAGCGAGCCGATGTGCGGCTTCGGGTGATCGAGGTCGTCTGTTCCGACGAGGCGCTGCACCGTTCGCGGCTCGAGAAGCGCGAGCGCGGGCTTCCGCACCTCGAGGAGACCACGTGGCGCGCCGTGGAGCAGAGCCTCGAGGGGTACGCCGCCTGGACCGGACCGTCGTCGGCGCTGCCTCGGGTGACGATCGACAGCATCGAGTCGCTCGGTTCGAACGTCGATGCGGCGCTCGCTTTCATCGGCTCGTAGTGCGGATCCTGCTTCCGCCGTCCGAGACCAAACGCGACGGCGGTGCCGATGTCGCGCTCGATCTGAGCGCGCTCTCGTTCAGCGCATTGACGCCGATCCGGGCGGAGGCCGCCACCGCCGTGGTGGCGCTCGCCCGCGAACCCGAGCACATGATGCGGGCGCTGAAGCTCGGCCCTCGTCTGGCGCATGAGGTCGAGCGCAACCGCGCCCTGCTCGACTCGCCGACGATGCCCGCGATCGATCGCTACACGGGTGTGCTCTTCGACGCTCTCGACGCCGCGACCCTCGACGCAGAGGCCCGAGCGTACGCAGCCGATCACGTCGTCGTGCACTCGGCGCTGTTCGGACCGCTCGGGGCAATGGATCCCATTCCGGCCTATCGGCTTTCGCACGACTCGCGTCTGCCGGGGGTTCGGTTGAAGGCGCGCTGGCGCGAGCCGATCGCGGCCGTGCTGGAGGCCGACACCGGGGTGGTGCTCGACCTCCGCTCCGAGGCGTACGTCGAGCTCGGACCCGCGCCCGTGCACGCCGACGCGGCCTTCGTGCGGGTGGTCTCGGTCGACGGCAACGGTCGACGGCGAGCCCTGAACCACTTCAACAAGCGTGCGAAGGGGCTCTTCACGCGCGCCGTGCTGACCGCACGGCCGCAGCCGGCTTCGCTCGGCGAGCTGATCGAGTGGGCGCATGGGGCTGGGTTCTCGCTCTCACTCAGCCCCGAGCGGACACCGGCAGGCGTTCGCGAACTCGAACTCGTCGCCTGACTCGGGCTGCGACCGACTCAGGCTGCGACTGACTCGGGCTGCGACTGACTCGGGCCGCGACCGACTCGGGCGGCGACTGACTCGGGCCGCGACCGACTCAGGCGGCGACGGCGCGTGTCGAACGGTGGCACCCCGCGAGGTGATCGTCGACCATGCCGGCCGCTTGCATGAGCGCGTACATCGTCGTCGGACCGACGAAACGGAACCCGCGCCGACGCAGCTCTTTACTCATCGCAACGGACTCGGGCGTGGTCGCCGGTACCTCGGCGAACGAGGCCGGCGGCACCGCACGCGGCGGGGGCGCGAAACCCCACAGCAGCTCGTCGATCGGCAGGTCGAGGTCGAGCGTGGCCCTGGCGTTCTGGATCGTCGCCTCGATCTTGCCCCGATGACGGATGATGCGCTCGTCGCCGAGCAGTCGCACGACGTCGTCGTCGGTCATGACCGCGACCCGCTCGGCATCGAAACCGTGGAAGACCTCGCGGAAGGCCGGTCGGCGCCGGAGGATCGTGATCCACGACAGGCCGGCCTGGAACCCCTCGAGGCAGACCTTCTCGAAGAGGCGCACGGGATCGTGTTGCGGCGTGCCCCACTCCTCGTCGTGATACCGGCGGTACTCGGGGTCGGCAGCGCCCCAGCCGCACCGCGCGAGCCCGTCGTCGCCGACGACGATCTCGGGGCGCGGGATCACGCTCACGCGGCGAAGCCGATCTGCTCGTGGCCGAGCAGCCAGAGCTTGGTCGGAATGCCCTCACCGCCGGAATAGCCGGTGATGCGCCCGTCGCTGGCGAGCACACGGTGGCAGCCGACGATGATCGGGATCGGATTCGCACCGACGGCTCCGCCGATCGCGCGTGCCGAGCCCGGGCGCCCGACCGCTGCGGCGAGCGCGCCGTACGACGTGGCCTCGCCCCAGTGCAGGCGCTCGAGTTCGGCCCAGACGGCCTGCTGGAACGGGGTGCCGGTCAATCGCACCGGAATGTCGAAGTCGAGGCGTCGGCCGTCGAAGTACTCGACGAGTTGTTCGCGCGCCGCGCGCAGCACGTCGTTGTCGTGCTCGGGCTCGCCGTCGTGGGGGAGTGCGGCGCCGCTCTCGATGGACAGGCTCGTCAGCGCCTCGTCATCGGCGACGAGCTCGATGCGCCCGATAGGGCTGTCGATGCGGGTGAGGTACATGTTCGTCATGATTCGAGCGTAATCGCGCCCCCTGACATCGGGCTCGCGGAAATCAGACATTGGGGAGATGTCGCCGTCACCCGCACCTGTGGAGGAGGAGTCGCTCGACTCCTCCTCCACAGGTGCGGAGTTCGCGCTTCCCGACACCGGTCGGCCGTCAGCGGTCCACGGCGGTGCTCAGCGTGGAACGCTCGCCGCATGACGACCATCATCCGCGCCGAAGCGGCGCACGACTTCCTCGCTCTCGTTCCCTCGCTCGCCGGCTTCCGCCCCGAACGGTCGCTCGTGTGCGTCGCGTTCAGCGGCAACCGCACGGCCGGCGTGCTTCGACACGACCTGCCGCGCCGGGCGCGCGATCGGGCACCGCTCGTCGCCGCGATCGTGGGCACCCTGTGCCGCATGCACGGCGTCGACGCGGTCGTGCCGATCGTCTACACCGACGCGCGATACGGCTCCGGTCGCGGGATGCCCCAGCGCGCGTTGCTCGGCATGCTCACCGCTCGCGCCGAAGAAGCCGGGTTCCTCGTGCGAGACGCGCTCTGCTCGGCCGCCGACGGCTGGGGGTCGCTGCTCGACCCCGAGACGCCGGCCACGGGGCATCCGCTCGCCCTGATCGAAGCGAGCGCGGTGCGTCATCGCGCCGCGGAACTCGTGGACGTGCGGTCGTCGCCGACCGCGAGCGCCGAACTGCCGGCGACCGACCCGGTGACTGCGAAACGCATCGCCGAGGCACTCGAGCAGCTGACCGGGGACGCGCGGGCGGCGGCGTTGACGCGGCTCGGGGACCTCGGCGACCCCGTCGCGCTCGTCGAGGCGTTGCTCGCTCGCGACGCCGTGCATCCGCCGTTGCGTCTCGCCTGGTTTCTGCATCTCGCCTCGATTCCCCCGATGCGCGACGCCATGATGCTGCAGATCGGCTTCGGTGCCCTCATCGGCGAGGCGGCGTACGACGATGCTGTGGCCACGGCCGATCGAGCGGCCGAGCACGACGAGAGCGTCGACGAACTCGTCATGCGAGAACTCGATGCCGGCACGACCGGGGAGGTGAGCGACATGCTCTCGCGACTCATGCTCGGTCAGTCGACGCTTCGTCCCGATGTGCGCCGGGTCGAACGTGCGCTCGCACTGTTGCGCCCGTTGATTGCGAACGCGGCGCCCGCGTACACGGTCGGCGCGCTCTGCATCGCGGCCTGGCTCTCGTGGGCGCTCGGCCGAGGCTCGGCTGCGGGGGTGTTCATCGATCGCGCACTCGACGCCGAGCCCGACCACTCGATGTCGGGCCTGTTGGCGGTGCTGATCGGCAGCGGCGCGCTGCCCGATTGGGCGTTCGGCGGTGCGTGACGGGCGGTGCCCTCAGTGCCCGGTGAGACGGCCGACCGCGCCGGCGAGCAGCGAGGGTCGGCCGGTGAAGCGCTCCTCGGCGTCGGCGAGGCGCATGCCGAGCACTCCGATGTTGGCGCCGACGAAGCGGAGCGCTTCGCCGGGTGCACTCGAGCGCACGAGGTGTCGAACATCGCCTCGGGTGCGTGGCCGTCGAGACCGGTTGCGTCGAACCGGGCATTCGCGGTGAGGGCGGCGCGCGGGCGGAGGTGGTCGAGCCCGCGCACGACCAGGTCGTCGAGCCAGAAGCTCACCCGACGGGAGGAATCCGGTGAGGCATTCGTCATCGTCGGGCGAGCCCCGCCATCAGAGCCGGTCGGAGGCTTCGGTCAGCACGCCGCGCAGCTTCTGCTCGATCTCGGCGAACTCGACCGGGCCGATCGTGAGCGGCGGCGCCAGCTGGATCACGGGGTCGCCGCGGTCGTCGGCACGGCAGTAGAGGCCGGCGTCGAAGAGCGCCTTCGAGAGGAAGCCGCGGAGCAGCCGCTCGGACTCGTCGTCGTCGAAGGTCTCGCGCGTCTCTTTGTCTTTCACGAGTTCGATGCCGAAGAAGTAGCCGTCGCCGCGCACGTCGCCGACGATCGGCAGGTCGAGCAGCTTCTCGAGCTCGGCGCGGAACAGCGGCGAGTTCTCGAGCACGCGTTCGTTCAGCCTCTCCTCTTCGAAGATGTCGAGGTTCTCGAGCGCCACCGCGGCCGACACCGGGTGGCCGCCGAAGGTGTAGCCGTGGTAGAACGACGTGTTGCCCTCGGCGAACGGTGCGTAGATCTTCTCGGAGACGATCGTCGCGCCGATGGGGGAATAGCCCGAGGTCATGGCCTTCGCGCACGTGATCATGTCGGGCACGTAACCGTAGGCGTCGCACGCGAACGTGTGGCCGAGCCGGCCGAACGCGCAGATGACCTCGTCGGAGACGAGCAGCACGTCGTACTGGTCGCAGATCTCGCGGACGCGCTTGAAGTAGCCGGGGGGCGGCGGGAAGCAGCCGCCCGAGTTCTGCACCGGCTCGAGGAACACGGCGGCGACCGTCTCGGGGCCTTCGAAGAGGATCATCTCTTCGATGCGGTTCGCGGCCCAGAGGCCGAACGCCTCGAGATCGTCGGACGGCGCGCCCATCTCTGCTGCACGGTAGAAGTTCGTGTTGGGCACGCGGAAGCCGCCGGGGGTCACCGGCTCGAACATCTCTTTCATGCCCGGGATGCCGGTGATCGCGAGAGCGCCCTGGGGGGTGCCGTGGTAGGCGACCGAGCGCGAGATCACCTTGTGCTTGGTGGGGCGGCCCTGCAACTTCCAGTAGTACTTGGCGAGCTTGAAGGCGGTCTCGACGGCCTCGCCGCCGCCGGTCGAGAAGAACACCCGGTTGAGGTCGCCGGGCGCGTAGCCCGCGAGCCGGTCGGCGAGCTCGATCGCCGAGGGGTGGGCGTACGACCAGATCGGGAAGAAGGCGAGCTGCTCGGCCTGCTTGGCCGCGACCTCGGCGAGACGTGCGCGACCGTGGCCGGCGTTCACGACGAAGAGGCCGGACAGCCCGTCGAAGTACTCACGCCCCTGCACGTCGTAGATGTGGTGACCCTGGCCGCGCGTGATGATGGGCACCCCCGACGTCTCCATCGTGGACTGCCGGGAGAAGTGCATCCAGAGGTGGTCTTTCGCCTTCTGCTGCAGCGTGGCATTGTCATACGTCGTGTCGACGGTGACCGTGTCGGTCATGGCCTTCCCTTTCTCGATGAGCACCCGCGCGTGTCAGCGGGTGCCCCAGTTGTAGAACTGCTTCTGAAGCTTCAGGTAGACGAACGTCTCGGTCGACTGCACACCCTCGATCACGCGGATGCGCGTGTTGAGGAGCTCGAGCAGTTCTTCGTCGTTCTCGCAGACGACCTCGGCCATCACGTCGAAACTGCCGGCGGTGAGCACGACGTAGTCGATCTCGGGGATCTCGGCGAGCTGTGCGGCGAGCGCGCGCGTGTCGCCCGTCGTGCGGATGCCGATCATCGCCTGCGTCGTGAAGCCGAGCTGCATGGGATCGGTCACGGCGACGATCTGCATGACGCCCGACTCGGTGAGTCGTTGCACCCGTTGGCGCACCGCGGCCTCGGACAGGCCGACGGCCTTGCCGACATCGGCGTACGAGCGTCGCCCGTCGACCTGCAGCTGCTCGATGATCGCCTTCGAGACCGAGTCGAGATGCGCAGGTCGGGGTTGCGAAGAACGCCCGTTGTTCGTCATGGCACGATTGTGACAGTGAAGCATGCCGCATGCAAGTGATTCCGTTGAATAGTGGCGAGAATTCGACGAAATCCACAGCAAACGGGATTTCCGTCGTCGATCGATCGGGCACTCGTGCACAGCGGCGCGCGGTGCCAGAATGTTCGGCATGGTCGAAGGCGCGGTGTCGAGTGCTGCGGTGGTCGGCGCGCCTGCGTGGGACGTGATCGTGGGCGACCGGTTCATTGCGGCGATCGCCGCTCCTGCGCCCGAACGGGTGCTGAGCGCTCTCGCCGATGCGGCGGGCGATGCGGCGCTCTCGCTCGAGTCGCTCGTCGGCATCGTTCCGGCGGGTCGCGTCGATCCCGTGTCGTCGTTCGGTCTCGTCTGGTGGCCCGATGCGGGCGTGACGAGCGTCACCGCGGTGGTTCGCGGCGACGCGGTCGTCGACCTCGCCTCGCCCGGCGGCAGTCGACGCTTCGACGCCCGTGACATCCGGCCGTGGCACCTCGCCGACTTCGACGACGTGGTCGCACTGCGCATCACGGACGCCGCGGCGCCCCTCAGCCGCATCGACGGAGCAGGCCCGCCGGTCGCCCCTCCGCGGGCGAGCCTGCGCGCCTCCGCGGTCGAGTGGGCGGCGGTCGGCCGGCCGGCGGTCGGCCAGCCGGCGGTCGGCCAGCCGGCGGTCGCGGGGGCACCGGGCGTCGCAATCGGTGAGGATGTCGCGGCGCACGTGGCCGCACGGCCCGAGCCCTGGCCCGACGCCGACACGGTGCTCGCGGTGCCCGAGCGGGCGGGTCGTACTGCGCCGCCCCCGGTCGCGCCCGCTCGGCCGCCGACGACCAACGGGCCGAGGTTCCGGGTCGGTTCCGGGTCGCCGCTGACGGTCACGGCACCCGTGCTGATCGGCCGGCGTCCGCTGCGACCGCGCGTCGCCGCTCCCGGCCTGCAACCCGAACTCCTCACCGTCAGCTCTCCCGAGTCGATCGTCTCGGGCACGCATCTCGAATTGCGAGTCGTCGGCAGCCGGCTGGTCGCCACCGATCTGCACTCGACGAACGGCACGATGGTGCGCTCTGACTCGGGCGATCGCCGGCTGCGCTCGGGTGAATCCGTCGTCGTGCTTCCCGGCACCATCCTCGATCTCGGAGACGATACGATCATCGAGATCCTCTCCGCTCAGGGCGCTCCCCGCACATGACCCGAACAGACAGCAGGCCTCACAGGTGACCCAGATCGGCAATGGCAATGCCCGCCATCGGGTGACGCTGCCCGACGGCACCGAGATCACCCTCGCGTGGGCGGCCGTCACCGACACCGGGCTGCGTCGTGAGGTCAACGAAGACAGCTTCATCGCACAGGCTCCGATCTTCGCCGTCGCCGACGGCATGGGCGGCCATGCCGCAGGCGATTTCGCGAGCGCCGCCGTCGTCACCCGACTCGCCGAGCACGGCGGCAAGGTGCTCGTCGGCACCCCCGAGGTCGATCAGGCGCTGCGACTCGCCGTGCAGGACATGGGTCGCGGCGCCGGCGTCACCGACGAGGGCAGCGGCACCACCGTCACGGGCGTCGCGCTCGGCGCGATCTCCGACGAGCCCGCGTGGATCGTCTTCAACATCGGCGACTCGCGCGTCTACCGACTGGTCGGCGGCGTGCTCGAGCAACTGACGGTCGATCATTCGATCGTGCAAGAACTCGTCGACGCCGGCCAGATCACGCGTGAAGAGGCCGACACGCATCCGCATTCGAACGTGATCACGCGCGCGGTCGGCTTCCACGAGGCCCCGATCCCCGACTATCGCGCGATCGCCGTCGAGCCCGGCATGCGACTGCTCATCTGCTCGGACGGCCTCACGAAAGAACTCACCACGTACGGCATCCGTCACTTCCTCATGGCCAACCCGAAGGCCGAGAAGGCGGCCAGACAACTGCTCGAGGCCGCCCTCGGCAACGGCGGTCGCGACAACGTCACGGCGATCGTCGTCGATGTGCTGACGGTGTCCAGGCGAGAGGGCGCACCGGCGGCGGCCGACGGCGGGCTCGAGCGCGACTGAGGGATGCCGCGGGGCAGGTGTGCGCCCTGTGGACAAGCACCACGAGGCATCCGTCGCCCGCGGATACAATGATGGGCACCGGGCGCCGCCGGCCACCGGGGCAGCGCCGCACCGACCCAGAGCAGGCAGGAGGAACGTGTCTCGTCGGCTGCCGTCAACGCCACCGAACCTGCCGGGGTTCGCGTTCATCCGCGTGCTCGGCTCGGGCGGCTTCGCCGACGTCTTCCTCTACGAACAGAACATGCCGCGGCGACTCGTGGCCGTGAAGGTGCTGCTCGCCGAGGTCGTCAACGACGACTTGCGGCAGATGTTCCAGGCCGAGGCGAACCTCATGGCCCAGCTCTCCTCGCACCCGTCGATCCTCACGGTGTATCAGGCGAGCGTCGCCGCCGACGGCCGCCCGTATCTCGTCATGGAGTACTGCTCGGCCTCGCTCGGGCAGCGGTACCGCGCGGTGCAGCTGCCGATCGCCGAGGTGCTCTCGGTCGGGGTCCGCATCGCGAGCGCCGTCGAGACGGCCCACCGTCAGGGGGTGCTGCACCGCGACATCAAGCCGTCCAACATCCTCACGACCGCGTACGGGCACCCCGTGCTCTCCGACTTCGGCATCGCGGCGACCCTGAGCGAGGCCGAGACGGGTGACGCCGTGGGGCTGTCGATACCGTGGTCGGCGCCCGAAGTGCTGCACGATGAGATCTCGGGCAGCGTCGCGAGCGAGGTCTGGTCGCTCGGTGCGACCGTGTACTCCCTGCTCGCCGGCCGAAGCCCCTTCGAGGTGACCGGCGGCGACAACGGTTCGGGTGCTCTGATGGCCCGCATCGACAAGTCGAAGGTCGCCCCCACCGGCCGCGTCGACGTTCCCACGAGCCTCGAGACGGTGCTCGCGCGATCGATGTCGCGGCGACCGTCTGCGCGGCAGTCGAGCGCACTCGAGTTCATCCGCGACCTGCAATCGGTCGAAGAGGAGCTCGGGCTCGTGCAGACTCCCATCGAGGTCGCGATGGACGACTGGGCGCTCGCGACCGCGATCGACGTCGACGAGCAGACGCGCATCAGCGGGGGGTTCGGCACGGGCGACGCGGGGCACCGCCGGCGCCGACCGCACCCGTCGTCGCAGCGCGCATTCACCACCGCCGATTCCCGCCCCGGTGACCCCGGCACGAGCCGCAGCCGCACGGCGCCGCCGACGGCGCGCCGACTGGCATGGGGCATCTCGCTCGTCTCGGTGCTTCTCGTCGCGCTCGTCGGCGTCGGCGCCTACGCCGTGATCCAGGGCACGCGATCGATCCCCGTCGTCACCGATGTGCAGGGTTCGGTGGGCGACGGCGGCGTGACCTTCTCGTGGAACGATCCGGGTCTCCAGAGCTCCGACGCCTATGTCGTGACCGTCGACGGCGAGACCCTTCCGGTGCAGCGCGACGCGCTCGTGACGGTACCGGCCGAGGGCGGCGACCGGGTCTGCGCGAGCGTGACGGTGAACCGCGACGGAAAATCCGGCGCGTCGAGCGCCGAGCGCTGCGTCGACGTGCCCGTCGCCGTCGACCAGGGGTCGTGATGATGGCGAAGCTGCCCGACCTGCGCCGCGTCCCTCGTCCACGCTCCGTCGCCCTCACCGCGGCGGCGACGACCGCGGTGGTGGCCCTCGTCGCCGGCGTCGCGATCGCCTCCGGCGGGTATGCCGCGCAGCGCGTCGACCTCGGCGACGCCGCCGTGTGGGTCAGCAGCGGCAAGCACCAGGCCGTGGGCCGCGCGAACACGGCCCTGCTCGAATTGAACTCGGTCGTCGAGACCGGCTCGATCGACACCGAGATCGTGCAGCAGGGCTCGACCGTGCTCGTGCTCGATCCGTCGCGGGCGACCGTGCGCGTGGTCGACGCGACAACGTCGAACCTCACCGAGACGGTTGCGGTGCCGCCCGACGACGTCTCGCTCGCGCTCGCCGGCTCCCGAGTGGTCGTGGCGGCGGGCGGCGACGTCTGGACGACGCCGCTGGCGCAGTTCGCGCAGTTCGACGCCGATGTCGAGCCGATGCTCGCCTTCGGCACCGGCTCGGTCACCTCGATCGACCCCGACGGCACGCTCTTCGCCTATACGCCGTCGACGGGCGACATCGCGCTGGTCGACGCGGCCGACGAAGAGGCGGTCGGCGCGCGCTGGCAGATCGACCCGCTCGTCGAAGACCACGACGTGCAGATCACCTCTGTCGCCGACCACTGGGCGGTGCTCGACGTCGACACCCGTCTGCTCCACCTCGAGCGGGGCACCGTCGACCTGCGCGAGGTCATCGGCGCGAATGAGGCTCCCGTGCTGCAGGCCCCGTCGGGCGACGGCGACGAGGTGGCCATCGCCACCCGTGGCGGGCTCGTCAGCGTCGGACTCGACGGTACGGCGCCGCGCATCCGCGTCCACGGGCGTTCCGGGATGCCGGCGGCGCCGTTCGTGCACGGCGGATGCCTCTATGCGGCGTGGGCCTCGGGCACCGCGTGGCGTTCGTGCGGAGCGGGCGAGACGCCGATCGCCAGGTTGGCGGACGCGCCGCCCACCGGCGACTACGCCTTCGTCGCGAACGGGGCGACGCTCGTGCTGAACGAGCGAAAGGGCGGTCGCACCTGGGCCGCCGACGCCGGATTCGGACTCATCGACAACTGGGACGAACTGCTCGAAACCGAGCGCGACGAAGAGACCGTCGAGCAGAACGACCCCGACCTGCAGCCGACGCTCGAGACGAGCCAGGTGCCGCCCGTGGCAGCCGACGACGAGTTCGGCGCCCGGCCGGGGCGCACCACCACGCTGCCCGTGCTGCTCAACGACTACGACGCCAACGGCGATGTGATCGTCGTCGACGCCGTCGACGGCGAGCTCCCGCCCGGAGTCGCCATCGACCGCATCGCCGACAACCAGCAACTGCAGCTCAGACTGGGCGACGAGGCATCCGGAACCATCTCGTTCGGGTACACGATCGACGACGGCTTCGGCGGCACGGCACGAGCCGTCGTGCACGTGACCGTGCGCGATGCCGACGAGAACTCGCCCCCGGTGCAGCAGCGGCAGACGAAGGCCTTCGTGCAGACCGGGGGCCGCGTGAACACCGCGGTGCTCGGCGACTGGATCGACCCCGACGGCGACCCGTTCTTCCTCCGGCGGGCCATCGCGGCCGAGCCCGACGCGTTGTCGTCGACCGCCGACGGCGTGGTCGTCTTCGATGAGAAGGGAGGCACCGGCGGCGAGCGGACGGTCTCGCTCGAAGTGTCCGACGGCCAGGACTCGGCCGTCGGCGCGCTCGGCGTCGGCGTGCGCGCGCCCGGTGACGTGCCGCTCGTGGCCGACCCGTTCGTCGTGCTCGCGACCCAGGGCCAAGAGGTCCGCGTCGACCCGCTGCGACACGTGCGCGGCGGCTCCGGCCGGGTGCAGTTGAGTGCGGTGCCCGCCAAGCCCGACGCGCAGCTCACCCCCGACTTCGACGGCGGCACCTTCCGGTTCGCGAGCTCGGTGGTGCGCACCCACTACCTCGAGTACACGGTGACCGACGGCACGTGGACCACGACGGGGCGCGTCAGGGTCGATGTCTCCGCGCCGCCCGAGCTCGACACCACCCCGATCACCGTGCCGCACACCGCGTTCCTGCGCATCGGGCAGCCCGTCGACGTCGATGTGCTCGCCACCGACATCGACCCGACCGGCGGTGTGCTGATCCTCACGGGCCTCGGCGACCCGGCGGCCGAGGCGGGCGTGCAGGTCGAGGTGATCGAGCACCGCATCCTCCGGGTGACCCTCTCGGGGCCGCTCGAGACGGGTTCGACGGTGTTCGGGTACCGCATCAGCAACGGGCTCGCAGAAGCCGAGGGCGAGGTGACGCTCGTCGAGGTGCCGCAGCTCGAGATCGCCCAGCCGCCCGTCGCAGTGCCCGACAAGATCTCGGCCCGCACGGGAGACGTCGTCGACATCGCCGTGCTCGCCAATGACGAGCACCCCGATGCCCTGCCGATCACGCTCGAACCGGTGCTCGAGCGGGATCCCGAGGCGGGCCTCCTGTTCGTCGACGGCGACCACCTGCGCTACTTCGCACCCGAGATGCCGGGGGAGTACGAGGCGATCTACCGCATCACGGGGCCCGACGGGCAGTCGGCCACGGCAACGGTGCAGATGTCGGTGCGCGCCGCCGACCCCGAGACCAACACCGCCCCCGTGCCGGCGACGGTCACCGCCCGCGTGCTCGCGGGCGAGACGGTGCGCGTTCCGGTGCCGCTCGGCGGTACCGACCCCGAGGGCGACAGCGTGCAACTCCTCGGACAGGGCGGCACCCCCGACCTGGGCAACGTCACCGACCACGGCGCCGACTGGCTCGAGTACCAGGCCGGGGAGTACTCCGCCGGTACCGACATCTTCGAGTACGAGGTCGTCGACGCCCTCGGCGCGCGCGCGGTCGGCAGTGTCAGGGTCGGCATCGCCCCCCGCCTCGACGGGGCCCGGTCGCCGATCGCGGTCACCGACTTCGTGCAGGTACGACCCGGGCGCACGATCTCGGTGCGCGTGCTCGAGAACGACTCCGATCCCGACGGTGGTGCGCTGACCATCGCGAGCCTGACGCCCATCGAGGGCGATGCGGTCGCCGAGATCGTCGACGACCGCATCGAGGTCGAGATCCCGGCCGGCGAGGGCGACTACGGCTTCACCTACTCGATCGAGAACAAGCAGCTCGCGAGCGACTCGAACTTCCTCCGCATCGAGGCGCGCGACGATGCGCCGCTCGCCCGCCCCGAGGCATCCGACACCGTGCTCTCCCTCAGCGACATCCTCGAGAAGGACACGATCGACGTGCGGGTGCTCCGCAACGTGTTCCTCGCCGACGCCGCGGTGTCCGACCTCGAGGTCGGGCTCGTCGACGGATACGACCGGGGTGCCGAGGTGCGCCGTGACGGCAGCATCCGGGTGCAGGTCGAAGACCGGCGGCGTGTCATCCCGTTCTCGGTGACGCACCCCGAGGACCCGTCGATCGTCGCGTACGCCTTCATCTGGGTGCCCGGCCGCGACGACGCCCTTCCCCAGTTGCGCGCCGACGCGCCCGCCGTGCGCGTCGTCAGCGGCGAAGAGGTCGTGCTCGACCTCGACGACTACGTCATCGCCGCATCGGGTCGGCCGGTCAAGATCACGGATGCCGCGACCGTGCGCGCCTCGCACAGCGACGGGTCCGATCTGGTCGTCGACCAGCGCACGCTCAGGTACCGCAGCGAAGACGGCTACTTCGGGCCGGCCTCGCTCTCGTTCACGGTGACCGACGGCGAGTCCGCGGCCGACCCGTCGGCGCGCACCGGCACGATCGTCATCCCGATCGACGTGCGGCCGTCAGAGAATCAGCCGCCCGTGTTCACGGGCGGGGTCATCGACTTCGAGCCGGGCGAGTCGAAGACGGTCGACCTGAAGAAGCTCACGAACTACCCCTACCCCGAGTCGCGACACGAGCTCGTCTTCGAGATGCTGCCCCCGCCCGCCGAGGGGTTCGCCTTCTCGTTCGACGGCAGTGAACTCACGATCGAAGCCGAAGCCGACACCCAGAAGGGCACGCGGGCCGCGGTGGCCATCGGCGTCGCCGACGATACGGGCAAGGGCAAGGCGGGTCGCATCGAACTGCGCGTGGTGCCGTCGACGAAGCCGATCGCGCGCCCGGCACCCGACAGCGCGGTCGCGCCCCGCGGTCGAACGACCTCGATCGACGTGCTCGTCAACGACCGGGCGACGAACCCGTTCCCCGACGTGCCGCTGCGAGTGGTCGACGTGCAGGGGCTCGACGCCGACGACCTCCCGGACGGCGTCGCGATCGAACCGAGCGAAGACAGCTCCACGCTGAACGTGACCGTCGCACCGGGTGCGGCGCCGGTGAACTCGACCGTGCAGTACCAGGTGGCCGACGCGACCGGCGACGCGAGCCGATTCGCGTGGGGGCTCGTCACGATCTCGGTGCAGGATCGACCCGATCCCGTCACCGGTGCCCAGGTGACCGGCTTCAGCGACGGTGCCCTCGACGTGGCCTTCGGCGCGGGCGCGTTCAACAACTCGCCGATCACCGGGTACGAGATCGAACTCCTCGACGCCGGCACGAACGCGGTGGTGGCGACGAACGAGTGCGCCGCCACCACGTGCACCGTGCCGACGCCGGGCAACGGCCAGGCGAATGCCGTGCAGCTGCGGGTGCGTGCGAAGAACGCGATCGGCCTCTCGGACCCCGCCGACGCGCCCGGCCCGATCTGGTCCGACGTGATTCCGCCGCCGCCGACGGGTTTGCGCGCGATGCCCCTCGACGGGCGCCTGCGCCTCGAATGGGATCCGGTGCCCGCCGGATCGGGCAGCGCGATCGAGTCGTACGTGGTCACCGTCGCCGGGGTCTCGAACGAGGTCTCGGCCGGCACGGTGTGCACGGCGACGCTCTGCTCGACCGACTCGCAACCGCTCGAGAACGGCAGCCAGGTGCCCGTCGTGGTGAGCGCCAGGAACCAGGCGTACCCGGCGCTCGCGGTGTGGACCGAGGCCGGTACGAGCGGCACGCCGTTCGGTTCGCCGGTCGCCGGAGCGATCGCGGTCAACGGCGACGCCGCAGCCGGCACCGTCACGGTCACGTGGGATCCGTTCGCCGGAAACGGCGACGCCGTCGGCGGCTATTTCGTCGAGCGTCTGGTCGACGGGGCGAACGACGTGCCGGGCGGTGCGCAGGCGTGCTCGGTGACGAGCCCCGCCCCCGGCACGGTCGTGGCCCCGTCGGGCGGCGGCACCGTCGCCGAAGTGGTCGCCGTGGGGCCGGGTACCACGAGCGTGCAGTTCGCCGGCACCGCGACGGAGTCGACCAGGTACTCGTTCGTCGTGTGGGGATACAACCGTGCGGCATGTGTGAACACCGTGGTCGCCGGCACTGTCGTGCGGCCCGCGCCCGATGCGATCAACCGGGTCGACAGCGACATGGGGATGCGAACGGCCGACATCTACGACCGGTACATCTCGAAGGTGACCCCGGGGGCCTGGCGCTACGACATCGTCGCCGTCGACGGTGGCGGGGCCCAGATCCCCGGCACGCAGCAGAGCTTCGGCGGCTCGGGCTGGGCGCAGGACCTCTTCGCCCGGCCGTACGGCGAGGCCGTTCGGTTCCAGGTGCGAACCTGCTCGGTGTGGGGCAGCTGCGGGCCGTGGTCGGCAGTGCTGCCGAGCGACGCCGAGCCGTCGCTCACCTTCGCACTGCCGAGCCGCGTGTGGGACGAGAACACGAAGACCTGGTCATGGACCTCTGCACCCGTGAACTCCGGGATCCCGGCGACGTTCTCGTGCGGAGTCGACGGTCGCAACGGCCGGGCGGCCGCGCCGACGGCGCTGATCTGCGAGATCCCCGAAGCCAAACCCGGCGACCGGGTCTGGTTGGATGTTGAGATCGCGGGCATCGTCGTCCGCTACGAGAACCGCTGAGCCGCGAGAACCGCCGATCCGTGAGAATCGCCGAGAAGGAGCCGAGATGACCATGACCCCCGAGGAGGCGGCGCGGTTCGCCGCGACGCTCGACCGGCTCGTCGGCGCGGTCGAAGAGGTGCTGCTCGGCAAGAACCGGGTGATCCGGCTCGCCTTCACCGCGTTCCTCAGCGAGGGCCACCTGTTGCTCGACGACGTTCCGGGCACCGGCAAGACGTCGCTCGCCCGGGCGATGGCGCAGTCGATCGACGGCATGAGCAACCGCGTGCAGTTCACGCCCGACCTGCTGCCCGGCGACATCACGGGCGTCACGGTCTACGACCAGCGCTCGGGCGTGTTCGAGTTCCACCCGGGGCCGGTGTTCGCGAACATCGTGCTCGCCGACGAGATCAACCGGGCGAGCCCGAAGACGCAGTCGGCGCTGCTCGAGGTCATGGAGGAGGGACAGGTCACGGTCGACGGGCAGACGCATCCCGTGGGCCACCCGTTCATGGTCATCGCGACGCAGAACCCCGTCGAGCAGGCCGGAACCTACCGCCTGCCCGAGGCCCAGCTCGACCGCTTCCTCATGCGCACCTCGATCGGCTACCCCGACCACGCGTCGACGATCCGCATCCTCGAGGGCGCCGACCACCGGGCGCACGAGCAGCGGGTCACGTCGCAGCTCGCCGCCGACGAGGTCGTCGAGATGGCGGCCTCCGCCCGCACGGTCTACGTCGACCCGACCATCCACGACTACGTTTCGCGCCTCGTCGACGCCACCCGCACCGCCCGCGAGGTGCGGCTCGGCGTGAGCGTGCGAGGGGCGCTCGCCCTCATTCGTGCAGCCAAGACGCACGCCGCGGGGCGCGGCCGTCACTACGTCGTGCCCGACGACGTGAAAGCACTCGCCGAGCCCGTGCTCGCCCACCGGTTGATCCTCGACCCCGAAGCGGAGTTCGACGGCGTGACGGCCTCGAACCTCATCGCCCAGGTGCTGATCGAGACGCCGCCGCCCTCGACCAGGCAGGCGGTGTGACGCTCACCCAGACCCGAACGACGATCCCCGAGGAGGCCAGGAAGGCCGGCCTGCTCGCGGTCGTCATCGGGCGCGCCGTCGGGGTGGCACGCAGTGCGGCCGCGGCGATCGCGCAGGCGGCGCGATCGGTGCGCGGCGTCGTCACTCCGCTCGGTTGGGCGGTCGTGATCGCCGCGATCGTCGCCCTCGCGGCCGGCTACACCTGGGGTCTGCTCGAGCTCATCGCACTCGGGTGGGGGCTCGCGGTGCTTGCGGCCGCGGCATCCGTCTGGCTGATCGGTCGCGGCGCGGGAACGATCCAGCTCGTGCTGCCCTCGCCGCGGGTGGTCGTCGGCGAGCCGGCCGAGGCGCGGCTCATCGCCGCGAACCCGGGTCGCCGCCGGTCCGGCGGCGTGCAACTCGAGCTGCCCGTCGGTCGTCGCATCGTCGAACGCGTGCTGCCGGGGCTGCCGCGAGGGGGAGTGTTCGATGAGCAGTTCGGCATTCCGACCGAACGCCGCGGCATCGTGCCGGTCGGCCCCGCGCGCACCGTGCGGGCCGACCCGATCGGCCTGATGCGACGTGAGTTCGTGTGGTCGGAGACCGCCGAGCTGCACGTGCACCCGCGCACGGTGCCGATCAATGCGCTCAGCACTGGCTTCATCCGCGATCTCGAGGGCACGCCGACACGCGACCTCACGGCGAGCGACATCGCCTTCCACGCCCTTCGCGAGTACGTGCCGGGCGACGATCGGCGATTCATCCACTGGCGCAGCTCGGCCAAGACCGGCACCTTCATGGTGCGCCAGTTCGAGGAGACCAGGCGCAGCCGTCTCATGGTGCTGCTCGACCTCGATCCCGGCGCCTACACCGACGAGGCGGAGTTCGAGCTCGCGGTCGGTGCCGCGGCATCCGTCGGTTCGCGGGCGATCCGCGACGCGCGAACGGTGTCGTTCGTGATCTCGGGCCGACAGCAGAGCGCGCGAGACGGTCGCAGCGCCATGCGCGAGCTGCCGACCGTCTCGCGCGACCGGCTGCTCGACGCCCTGTGCGTCGTCGAGACCGACCCCGCAGCGGTGATGCTGCCCGATGTCGCCCGAGCGGCGGCCGAGACCCTCGCCGGCGTCTCGCTCGCCATTTTCGTGACCGGCACCGCGCGCGGTGTCGCACCGCTCCGCGCCGCGGCGACGCGGCTCCCGCCAGGGGTCGAGACGATCGCCGTGCAGTGTTCGCCCGAGGGCGAGGCGAGCGCGCGCACGATCGCCGGCCTGACGGTCTTCGGCATCGGCTACCTCGAAGACCTCCGCGCCATGCTCGCAAGATCGGCGTCGGTCGCATGAAGAACCGGATCCCGGCGGGCGCGCGACGGTTCGGGCCGACCGTCGTCACGGTCGTGCTCGTCGTCGCGATGCTCGCTGCGGCGATGGTGCCGTGGTGGCCCGTCTACGAGAGCCCGGCGTTCGTCGTCGCCGCGGCGATCGCCATCGGCGCGGGCGTCACGATCGGGGTCGTGGGCGCCCGGTTCCGGCTGCCGACCTGGATCGTCGTGCTCGCGGTGTTCGGCGCGTTCGTAGTGCTCGGCGTGCCGGCTGCGGTGCCCGGTCGGGCGATCGGCGGCCTGCTGCCGAGCCCCTCGGGGCTCGTCGAGCTGCTGGCCGGCGCCGCCCTCTCGTGGAAGCAGCTCGTCACGATCTCGGTGCCGGTCGGCTCGTACCAGGCGCTGCTCGTGCCGCCGTTCCTGCTCGGGCTGATCGCCGCGACCGCCGCCATCACGATCGCGCTGCGCAGCCGGTGGCCCGCCGCGGCGGCGCTGCCGCCGGCCGTGCTGCTCATCGCGGGCATCGCGCTCGGGGTCGTGCACTCCGCGCTCGCGGTCGAGGCGGGCGTGGCGTTCCTCATCACGGGGGTGGCGTGGCTCGTGCGGGTGGCGATCGCCGACCGCCGCGCGATCACTCGCGGCCGAAAGGTCGAGGCGGCGCTCTCGGATGCGCGCCGGGTGCTCGGGGCGTCGGTGCTCGTCGCGATCGCGGTCGTGGGGGCGACCGCGGCATCGGTCGCCGTGCCGGTGCCGCCGCGCAACGTCGTACGGGCCGAGCTGCAGCCGCCCTTCGAACCGCGCGATCACGACAGTCCGCTCGCCGGGTTCCGCGCGGCGTTCCGTGACGGGGTCGCGGACGAGCCGATGCTCGAGGTGCGCGGGCTGCCCGACGGCGCCGGTGTGCGCATGGCGACGCTCGATTCGTACAACGGCATCGTCTACACGGTCGGCGGCGCAGAGGGCGAGTCGGCGTCGGGTCGGTTCACGCGGGTGCCGTATCGGCTCGACCAGTCGGGATTCACCGACGATTCCGAGCGGCTCGACATCGAGGTCGAGGTCGACGGGTACTCCGAGGTGTGGGTGCCGGGCGTCGGTCGCCTCGAGCGCATGGTGTTCGGCGGGCCGCGTGCCGAGACGCTCACGGAATCGTTCTTCTACAACGACCTCACGAGCACCGGGGCGGTGCAGGGCCCGCTGCAGACCGGCGATCGGTATACGGCGGTGTCGGTGGTGCCGATCGATCCGGCCGCGATCGGCGCGCTGAAGCCCGGCACGAGCGTGCTGCCTGCGGCGCCCGAGCTGCCCAAAGACCTTGCGCGGCTTCTCGACGAATGGGCACCGGCGTCCGACGATCCCGGCGTGCGGCTGCAGGCCGTCGTCGAGGGATTCCATGCGAACGGCTTCGTGAGCCACGGCCTCGACGGCGAGACGGCGAGCCGCTCGGGCCACTCGCTCGATCGACTCGCCGAGCTCGCCACCGAGCGGCCGATGGTCGGCGACGGCGAACAGTACGCCGTGGCCGCCGCGCTCATGGCACGGCGCATCGGGTTTCCGGCGCGCGTCGTCGTCGGCTACCTGCCGGGTACGGCCGAGGCCGAGCGCGCGGCCGCGGATGAGCGCGCGGCTGAGGCTGAGCGCGCGGGCGGCGCTGGTGAGGCTGCGGGGGCGCCGGGCGGGCCTGCGGGGTCGGGTGACGAGGCCGGGTCGACCGGCGGGGCGGCCGGGTCGTCGAGTGAAGCGGATGCCGCGGGCGAGCCGCTGCCCGACGGTGTCACCCGTTTCGTCAGCGGCGACAAGCAGGCCTGGATCGAGGTGCAGCGCGCCGACGGCGCCTGGATCGCGGTCGACCCGAATCCCTCGCCGCGCGAGATCCCTCCGCGCGAGCCCGACCAACCGACGGTCGTCTCGCGGCCGCAGTCGGCACTGCCGCCACCGGCGGAGCGCACACCGGTCGACGACCTCGCGAAAGAGCCCGAGACCCCGCCCGACGACCCCGACGACCCCGCACCTGCCTGGCTCCAGGCGCTGCTCGGTGTGCTTGGCGTCGGTGGGCTCGTGCTCGCGGGCCTGGCCATCCTCGCCAGCCCGTTCCTCGCGATCATCGTCGCGAAGCTCCGGCGCCGACGGGTGCGTCGGCGGGCGCCGACCGCCGTCGAACGCATCGAGGGCGGCTGGCAGGAGTTCGCCGATTCCGCCGCCGACTACGGGTACCCCATCCGGTCGACTGCGACGCGGGCCGAGCAGGCGGCGACGGTCGGCGGCCTCGCGCCGCTCGTGCTGGCCTCCGTCGTCGACCGCTCGATCTTCGCGCCCGACGGCCCCGCCGAGGGCGACGACCTCCGCGTGTGGGAGTCCGTCGACGAACTGCAGCGTCGACTCGGCGAACCGCGATCGCTGCGCGAGCGGCTTCGGGCGTCGGTCTCGCTGACCTCGCTCGGCGGGTACGCTGTGACCCGGAGAGGAGCGCGTTCGTGAGATGCCTGATCTGCGGAGCAGAGCTGCCCGATGGGGCGATGTTCTGCGGTGAATGCGGCAGCTCGACGAGCGCGACCCCCGAGTCGCGGCGGCGACCCGATCCCCGGCCCGGCGACACGACCGTGTTCGAGCGCCCGCTGCGACGCAACAGTGGCGTCATCAGCATTCCCGTCGACGGGTTCCGTGCGGCGACGGCCATCGAGTCGGCGGATGTCGCGGGCGGCATGCGACCCGCGCCTGCCGCGCCGACTGCGCCGGCGGCACGGGCGACGGCGGTCGCCGCTCGATTCACTCTGGCGTTCAGCACCGGCGAGACGCGCATGGTCTTCGGCACCGGCCTGATCGGCCGACGACCGCTGCCGCAGCCGGGTGAGGTGTTCGACCACCTCGTGCAGATCGCCGATCGCTCGCTGTCGGTCTCGAAGACGCACCTCGAGTTCGGCGAGCACGACGGCACCTTCTGGATCGCCGACCGGTTCTCGGGCAACGGCACGATCGTGCGCCGGCCCGACGACGGTGCGGTGCGGTGCGAACCCGGTCGGCGCTATCTCGTGCCGCGCGGCAGTCGGGTCGAGCTCGCCGAGCAGTTCTTCGTCGTGGCCTGAGTTCGTCGCGGGCTGCGGTCATCGTGGCCTGCGTTCGCCCTAGGCAGCACCCCTCGTGACCTCGGGCTCGCGACAGCTCCTCCACAGGCGACGGTACGGCACGGTTGTGCACAGAACAGCGTCGGCACGGCCGACGGGTGCCACCGTGTGGTCTGATCGCAGCGTGGACCGCTTCGAAACCGCCCCCGATTCGCTCGACACGCCGCTCGCGCTGCCCCCGGCGGCGCCGGAAACCGCCCGAGCGGGGTTTCCCCTGATCGCATCGATCGCGCCCGTGATCGGGGCGCTCGCCCTCTGGGCGATCACGGGCTCGCCGTTCTCGCTCGTGTTCGCGGCACTCGGCCCGCTCGTCGCGATCGCATCGATGGTCGATGCGCGTCGCTCGGCGCGCCGACAGCGCGTCCGCGCGGCGCACGATCGACGACGTCTGCTCGATGAGCTCGCCGTCGAGATCCGCGAGCGTCACGAGCTCGAGCGCCGGGCCGCGTGGCGTCGATCGCCGTCGTCGCGCCGGTTGCTCCAAGAAGCGGATCACTCTGCCTGGCGCGATGGCGCACCGCCGCCGCCGCTCGTGCTCGGCCGCGGGGCGGCCGCCAGTTCGCTCAGGGTCGACGGCACACCGATCGACGAGGCGGACCGAGCGCTGCTGCTCGAGGCGGCCCGGCTCGACGACGCCCCGATGCTCGTCGGGTCGGCCTCGGGGGTGGGGTTCGTCGGCGAACTCCACCTGGCACGAGCGGCGGCGCGAGCCTGCGTGGTGCAGTTCGCCCATCATGCGCATCCGAAGCGATTCACGATCGTCGGCCCGACGGCGAGCAGCGGTGCGGCCGGGTCGGACGGGCCGTGGGCGTGGCTCCAGGGGCTGCCGCATTCGGGCGGTCCCGTTCGCGACGGGCTCGTCGTCGTCGATCGGGCCGCCGGGTCGGCGTCGCAGGCCGGCGAACGGCAGCTCGCCGTGGTCGCGGTCGCGGGCACGGCGTCGGAGTTGCCGCCGGGACTCGGCGCGGTCGTCACGGTCGGGGCTCCCGGTTCCGCGAGCATCGCCCGCCACGGCGGCACCGCCGCGACCTCCATCGTGCCGTCGCTCCTCGGCGCAGCCGAGGTGGTGCGCTGGGCCGACTCGGCTGCGGCTGCGGCCGAGCGGGCGGGTATCGGCGATCGCTCGGGCGAGCTTCCCGCGCGCGTGCTGCTCGACGAGCTGCGCGGGCCGGCGGGCGAGCTGCGCGGGCCGACCGACGGGGCGGTCGCCCGATCGGGCCTCGCCGTCGCCGTCGGGCTCGGGGTCGGCGAGGTGGTCGAGCTCGACCTCGCGCGCCATGGCCCCCACGCCCTCGTCGCCGGCACGACCGGCAGCGGCAAGAGCGAGTTCCTCCTCGCCTGGATCGTCGCACTCGCGGCGGCCCATCCGCCGTCGAGCGTCTCGTTCCTCCTCGTCGACTTCAAGGGCGGCGCGGCCTTCGAGCCCGTTCGCGGGTTGCCGCACGTCACCGGCATCGTCACCGACCTCGACGAATCCGAGGCGGAACGCGCCGTGCGCAGCCTGCGGGCCGAGCTCACCCACCGCGAGAGCGTGCTGTCGGCTGCGGGGGCGAGAGACCTCGCCGAGCTCGATCCCGCTGTGGTGCTCGCGCGCCTCGTCATCGTGATCGACGAGTTCCAGGCGATGATCGAGCGCTTCCCCGACCTCGGTGCGGTGGTCGGCGACATCGCCGCGCGCGGGCGATCGCTCGGCGTGCACCTCGTGCTCGCCTCGCAGCGGCCCAACGGCGTCGTTCGCGAACAGGTCACGGCGAACTGCGCGATCCGCGTGTCGCTGCGGGTGCTGCAGCGCTCCGACAGCGAGGCCGTGGTCGGCACGCCCGCGGCGTCCGAGATCCCGCCGGGCATGCCGGGGCGCGGCGTGATCGATCGCGGCGACGGGGTTCCCGTGCTCTTCCAGAGTGCGATCGCCGTGCCCGAAGCGATCGAGGGGGTCGCCGCGGCATCCACCGGTCTCACGCCGGCGCGACGACCTTGGCTCGACCCGCTGCCGCCTCTCATCGCCCCAGGAGCCGTCGCCGCCCTCGTCGGCGAGCTGCCCTCGGGGGCCGAAGCGGGCTTCGGCGTCGTCGACGAACCCGATCGGCAGCGACGCAGTGTCGCGCGCTGGTCGCCCGACCACGACGGTGCACTGCTCGTGCTCGGGGCGCCCGGGAGCGGACGCAGCACCGCGCTTGCCGCGATCGAGTCGGCAGTGAGCGGCATCGGGTCCGCCCCCGTCCTGCGACTCGCCGGGCGGCGAAGCGCGGTCTGGGACGCGCTCGTCGCCGCGCAGACCGCCGTGCGAGGCGGCGGCGACCCGCCCCGACTCCTGGTGATCGACGATCTCGACACCGGTTTCCGGGCGTGGCCCGAAGAGTACCGGCACACCGCGTTCGCGATGGTCGAGTCGGTGATCAGGGAGGGACGCGCACGCGGGGTGGCCGTCGTCGCAGCCGCGACGCAGGTGCAGGCGCTCGGCGCGGGGCTGCGCGACGCGTTCGGCTCGCGTCTGCTGCTTCGCCACTCGACGCGATCAGACCTCGTGCAGGCCGGTGGGCGCGGCGAACTCTGGCGGGCGACGGATGGCCCGGGGTCGGGGCAGTGGCACGGTCGCCGGGTGCAGGTGGTCGACGCGGAACCCGGCCCGGCCCCGGTCGCCTCGCCGACGTCGGTGCTCGAGCTGCATCCCGGCCGCATGTACGCCGTCGTCTCGACCGCACCGCGCGCGGCTGTTGCGGCGATCAACGGAATCGGCCGCCCGGCGCTGCTCCTCAGCGCGGGCGGCGAGACCGCCGTTCGAGCCGCCGTCGCCGGCCTCGGCGATGACGGGTCGCCGCCCGTGATCGTCGGCGACGGCGAGGCATGGGCGGCGAGCTGGTCGCTGCAGGCGTCGATCCGTGAAGACGCCGTGCTCGTCGTGCACGGCGGCCAGACCGAGTACCGCGCGATCGTGCGCGGCCGCGAGCTGCCGCCGCTGCTCGACGACGCCGGTCAATGCTGGGTGATCGAGCCCGGCGACGAGCCGCAGCGGGCGATCTGGATCGCCGGGCCGCGCCACGGAGTCCGCCGCTGAGCTCGCCACTGAATCGGTCGACGAATCGAGCAAGAAGTGCTGATTCCGCATGAGTTGGTCACAGAAATTAACGATTCGGACATCTTCGAGTGATTTCCGCCCGTCAGTGTGGCAGTATCTTTCCACCCTTGCAGTGCAGCAATTGAAACGGAGTCCCCCGTGAATCGACGCCCCCTTCCCCAAGATCCGATGATGCGAGCGCTCATCGCGCAGGCGCGCCAAGTGCAGCTGAATCGTCGCACCCTCCTCGCCGGAGCCGGGGCCGGCGCGACCGCGCTCGCGCTCGCCGCGTGCTCCACGGG
>NZ_JBSHJY010000034.1:0-33452 GCF_053619715.1 Agromyces sp. NPDC055520
GCGGGTGCCCACGCACCCGCCGTTCGTCGTCTCCGGGGCGTTTCCGCCACGATCCGCCGCGAGTACGCTCGAATCGTGAGCTCATCGACCGCCGTCATCGTCGTCGCCGCGGGCAGCGGCACCCGGCTCGGCCACGCCGAGCCCAAGGCTTTCGTGCCCCTCGGCTCGGGCACGGTGCTCTCGGTCGCCGTGGATTCCGTGCTCGGCATGCGCGAAACGCCGCACCTCGTGCTCGTCGTGCCGGCCGAACTCGTCGAGTCCACGCGGTCTCGGTTCGCCCCGGTCGCGGCGGCGGCCTCGGCCGCGCTCGACGTGGTCGCCGGCGGCGCGACACGACAGGAGTCGGTCGCGAACGGGCTCGCCGCGCTGCCCGGTCCGATCGAGACCGTGCTCGTGCACGATGCGGCGCGCGCCCTCGCGCCGGCGCTGCTCTTCGACGAGGTCGCGGGGGCGGTGCGTGCGCGTCGCCGCGGCATCGTGCCGGCGCTCAGCGTCGTCGACACGGTCAAGCGGGTCTCCGCCGACGGGCGCGTGCTCGAGACGGTCGACCGCTCGACGCTCCGGGCCGTGCAGACGCCGCAGGGCTTTCCCCGTGCCTCGCTCGATCACGCCTACGCCACGGCGCACGGCGACTTCACCGACGACGCGGCGCTCGCGGCATCCACCGGTCTGATCGTCGACGTGGTGCCCGGCGACGTGCGCGCCTTCAAGATCACCGTGCCCGCCGACCTGCACCGCGCCGAGCAGCTCGTCGCTGAGCGGGAGCCCGCTGCGGCCTCGGCGGCGGCCTCAGCGCCGCGCATCGGCACCGGCACCGACGTGCACGCCTTCGCCGCCGACGACACGACCCCGCTCTGGCTCGCGGGGCTCGAATGGCCGGGTGAACGCGGCCTGTCGGGCCACTCCGACGGCGACGCCGCAGCGCACGCGATCTGCGACGCACTGCTCGCTGCGGCGGGCCTCGGCGACGTCGGGCAGGTATTCGGCACGGCCGACGCCCGGTTCGCAGGTGCGCACGGCGAGATGTTCCTCGCCGAGACGCGCCGCCTCGTCGAGGCCGCCGGCTGGCGGGTCGGCAACGTGACCGTGCAGATCGTCGGCAACCGCCCGAAGCTCGCGCCGCGACGTGCCGAGGCCGAGGCCCTGCTGTCGCGCGTGCTCGGCGCCCACGTGAGCGTCGCCGCGACGACGAGCGATGCACTCGGGTTCACGGGTCGCGGCGAGGGCATCGCGGCGATCGCGACGGCACTGCTCATTCCCGCCTGATCGCCTGCGGAGCCGTGTCCCGGGTTCCGGGACACGGTTCCCCCATGCCGGGATCGTCAGTGAGCGACGGTGGAGACCTCACGAGAGACCCGGAGGTCCAGATGTCTCGAACGCTCACCCCTGTCGCCGCCGCCCGCCGTGCCGCCGCGCTTCCGAACCGCATCCGTGCCGCCAGGGTGGCTGCGTGGATCGCGGTCGCGCTCTTCGTCGCGAACTTCGTCGTCGCCATGGTCGCGTTGGGCGACACCGCCGATCATGCCGGGGCGCTTGGCGCGGCGTCCGAAGGGCTGGTCGGCGCCGCGTTCCTGGCAGGAGCCGCCTGTTTGGCGTTGATGGCCCCGCGTCGCCGTTCATCGCTCTGGTGGCTCCCTGCGATCGTCGGCCTCGCCGCATCGGGCATCACGATGCTGTGGGTCGCCGCGACCGGTTCCGAGCCGGCGTTCGTACTCTTCCTCGCGGAGGTCGCGCTCATCGCGTTGGGACTGATCGTCGTCGGCGTTCTCGGCGCCCGTGCCGGCTGCTCTGGCGCTGGTGGGTCGGCGTCGGCCTCGCGCTGCTCATCCCGGTGATGTTCCTCATTCCTCCGAACGCGCTGCCGATGGCGGCGATCTGGGCGGCCGTCGCGCTCGCGCGGCCGACTGCGTCGGTCGCCATGACGGTGTGAGCGTCGCGGCACCGGCGGACCGGCGCGTTGCTATGCTCCGGGCATGACGGCTCCTGGGCTCCAGGCCCCCGCGAAACGGCACGCCGGTGCGCTCCGGTTCGCGGTCGCGGCCTGGGGCCTCGTGGGCGTCGTCGCCTTCGCGGTCAGCCTGCCGAACGCGTACGCCGTTCGGGCCACGGTCTGCGCGACGCAGGATTGCCCACCGGGCAGCCTGCCCGCCGAAGCGGCCGCTCGCATGCTGCAGCTCGGGATCTCTCCGGAACTGGCCGCCACCGTCGGTCTCAGCGCTGTGACGATCATCGCAACGACGTGCTTCGTGGTCGGTGCGCTGCTGCTGCGCTGGGGCGGTCGTCGCCCGGATGTCGCTGCCGGCGCCTTCGGCCTGTTCACCATCGGGCTCGCATTCCCGCAGACGGTCGCGGCTGCTGCGAGCGACGGGGGAGCCTGGCTGGGCGTGTGGTTCGAGTCCGTCACCTTCGCCGGATTCGCCGTGTGGATGCTGACGTTCCCCGACGCGCGCCTTCGCGCGCGGTTCAGCGTCCTTCCGCTCGCGGCACTCCTCGCGTTCACGGTCGCGCTTCCGCTGACGCCGCCGCCGTACACGGTGATCGTGCTGGCCCTGGGAGGGTTGGCGCTCATCGCCGCCTCCGCCGACCTCATCGCCCGACTGGCGACGACTCCCGATGCCGCGGATCGTCGTGGCATCCGCCTGGTCCTGATCGCATTCTGCGCCGCACTGGTGGCGCTCGCGCTCGGCGGGCTGCTGCAGGCGATGGTGTTTCCGCGAGGGTCGATCGGCGACTTCGCAGTGCAGGCGGTCGTCGCTGCGGCCTTCCTGTCGATTCCGACGGCGATCGGGCTCGCGGTGCTCTCGCGCGGGCTCTGGGATCCGCACGGCTCGACGATCAGGGCCCTCGCCGCCGGCGGTGTCGCTGCGCTCCTCCTGGCGGGTGGGGCGGTCGCGGCGATGGCGGCGATGGCGGTGGGGGTCGAGCCGTCCGTCGCGCTCGTCGTCATCGCCGCGCTCGCCGCCATCATCGCCGTGCCGGCATTCGACGCCATGCGCGCGCTGCTCCGACGGCTGGCGGGCGCGGGAGCCCGTGACCCGGATACCGCGCTCGACCGGCTGACCGCGAGCCTCGCGCCCGTCACCGATCCCTCCCGCCTCGGCGCTACCGCCGTCGAGACCATCTGCGCCGCGTTCGGCCTGTCGTCGGTGGAACTGATCCCCGCCGACCCCGTGCTCCCGGCCGCGAGATGGGGCGATGCGACGGGCGGTGCGACCGGTGCGGTGACGTTCGATGTCGCGCTCGAGCACCGCGCGCGGAACGTGGGCATCCTCCGCATCCATCGGGCCCGACATGGCGACCTCGTCGAGGGCGAGCGGCGCGAGATCGTCCGCATCGCCGCGGTGGTGGCTGCGGCACTGCACTCGGCGGGAAGGGATCTCGAGCTCCGCGCCGCGCACGCCCGGCTGATCACGGCGCAGGAGGACGAGCGGCGTCGGATCCGGAACGAGTTGCACGACGAACTCGGGCCGCGCCTCGGCGGCGTCATCCTGCAGTTGGGTGCGACCGAGCATCGGCTCGACGGCCGGCCGGATGCCGCGCGCGAGCTGCTTGCGAGCTCGCGCGCGAGCCTCGAGACGGCGGTCGGCTCGCTGCGCGAGCTCGTGTACGGGTTGCGCCCGCCCGCCCTCGACTCGCGGGGGCTCGTCGCGGCGATCGCGGCGTTCGCCGAGACGGTGGCGCCGGGCGGATTCGAGGTGAGACTCGTCGACGCGGTGTCGGTACGACTGCCGAGCGCCGTCGAAGTGGTCGCCTACCGGGTCGCGGTGGAGTCGATCGCCAACGCCATCCGCCACTCGGGGGTGCTGGCATGCACCGTGGCGCTCAGCTCGGAGGAGGCACCCGACCGACTGTCGCTCACGATCGGCGACGCAGGGACAGGCGGGCCGATCGTGCCCGGCGTCGGCATCGGCTCGATGCGCGAGCGGGTCGCCGAGGTCGGAGGCGAGTTCCGGATCGGACGAACCGCCGCGGGCGGTGTCGAGGTGCACGTCGAGCTTCCGCTCCTCCCGGGCGACCACGACGCCGCGGAGTCGACGAGCGGAGCCCTGGCATGAGCGGCATCCGCGTGGCCGTCGTCGACGACCACGAACTGTTCAGGCAGGGTGTTCGTGCCCTGTTGGCCGCGGGCGGGGAGTTCGAGCTCGTGGCCGTGGGCGGGTCGCCGGGCGACGCGTTGCGGATCGGCGTCGTCGAGACCCCCGATGTGCTGCTCCTCGACATCCGCATGCCCGGCGGCAGCGGACTGGACGTCATCGCCCGGCTGCGGAAGGCGTCGCCCGCGACGGCGATCGTGATGCTCACCATGGTCGACGAGGACGAGGCTGTGGCAGAGGCGCTCGCACTCGGCGCGTACGGCTACGTGCTGAAGGGCGCGCAGCCCGATGAGCTCGAGCGGGTGATCCGTGCCGCCGCGCGCGGCGACCTGCTCCTCGGCGCCAGCGTGGCGCCGAAGGCGCGGGCGCTGCTGCGGCACTCCGACGGAGCCTGGTCGCCGCCGCTGCCAGGGCTCACCGAGCGCGAGCGCCAGGTCCTCGACCTCTCCGCGAGCGGCCTCTCGCCGGCCATGGTCGCCACGCGCCTGCACCTCAGCGTGAAGACCGTTCGGAACGTGCTCACCTCGGCGACCCGCCGTATGGGGGTTCAGACTCGCGCGGAGGCCGAGGAGCTTGCGCGACGGGCGGGCCTCGGTCGCGGGTGAGTGCGGTCCGCGGACCATTCGCCCCACCCGTCGCGCAGGGGCAGGACGCACCCGGCCGGTAGTCTTGGCTGGTGACCGTGCGACTCTACGACTCGAAGGCTCAGGCCCTGCGCGACTTCGCGCCCCTGCGCGACGGGCGCGTCGGCATCTACGTCTGCGGCCCGACCGTGCAGTCGAGCCCCCACATCGGGCACCTGCGCAGCGCCCTCGTCTACGACATCATGCGTCGCTGGTTCGCCTACCGCGGCAACGACGTGACCTTCGTGCGCAACGTCACCGACATCGACGACAAGATCCTGAACGCGGCGACCGACAACGGCACCGACGAAGAGTGGTGGGCCCTCGCCTACCGGGTCGAGCTCGAGTTCAGTGCGGCATATGCCTCGCTCGGCATCCTGGCGCCGAGCTACGAGCCGCGCGCGACCGCGAGCATCGCGCAGATGCAACAGCTCATCGAGCGGCTCGTCGAGCGTGGGCACGCCTACGCCGCGGCGGATGCCTCGGGCGACGTGTACTTCGACACCGCGAGCTGGCCCGCGTACGGCGAACTGACCCGTCAAGCCCGCGACAACATGGAGGCGGCGGCCGACGCCGACCCCCGGGGCAAGCGCGACCCCCGCGACTTCGCCCTGTGGAAGGGGCGCAAGCCCGCGGAGCCCGAGTCGGCGAGCTGGGCGTCGCCGTGGGGCGACGGGCGGCCGGGCTGGCACATCGAGTGCTCGGCCATGGCGACGCGCTATCTCGGCGCCGAGTTCGACATCCACGGGGGCGGCCTCGACCTGCGGTTCCCGCATCACGAGAACGAGCTCGCCCAGTCGACCGCAGCGGGCGACGGCTACGCCCGGTACTGGGTGCACAACGGCCTCGTGAACATCGGCGGGCAGAAGATGTCGAAGTCGCTCGGCAACTCCGTGTACGCCGCGGAGTTGTTCGAGCTCGCCTCGCCGCTCGCGGTGCGCTACCTGCTCGGTGCCGCGCACTACCGCTCGACGCTCGACTACGCGCCGAGCTCGCTCGCCGAGGCCGAGGCGGCGGTCGACCGCATCCGCGGGTTCCTCTCGCGGGTCGAACGGCGACTCGCCGGCACGCGCTACGCGGGTGTCGGGGCACCCGTCATCCCCGACGCATTCGCCGCTGCCATGGACGACGACCTCGGCGTGCCGCAGGCCCTCGCCGTGCTGCACGACACCGTGCGCGCCGGCAACCAGTCGCTCGACGCCGAAGAGCTGCACGACGCAGCCGTGGCGCACGGGCAGGTCGTCGCCATGGTCGAGGTGCTCGGCATCGACCCGCGCGATGCCCGGTGGACCGCCGGCGACGCGGGCCCCGCGGCATCCGCCCTCGAGGCGCTCGTCGCGCGCCTCATCGAAGACCGACAGGCTGCGCGCGAGTCGAGGGACTACGCTGCCGCAGACCGCATCCGCGCCGAACTCTCGGCAGCGGGCATCACCATCGAAGACAGTTCGACCGGAACGCATTGGAGCTTGGAACTATGAAGGGCAGCAGCGGCAAGTCGCGCGCCGGAGCCGTGCGGAAGGCGAAGAACAAGCAGGTCGGCTCGGGCGGCCAGGGCCGCCAGGCCCTCGAGGGCAAGGGTCCGACCCCGAAGGCTGAAGACCGGGCCTGGCACCCCGCCGGCAAGAAGAAGGCGGCGCAGGAACGCTACAGCGCGAGCGGCGGCAAGCGCGTCGCCGGGCAGGGCGGCTCTGGTTCGGGCTCACGCGCCGGTGCGCCGCGCGGTGCCTCGGGCGCTGCTCGGCGGGCGAAGTCGGGCGACGAGTCCGAGATCGTGACCGGTCGCAACTCGGTCGTCGAGGCGCTGCGCGCCCGCATCCCCGCGACGACGCTCTACGTCGCCTCGCGGATCGAGATGGACGACCGCGTGCGCGAGGCGATGAAGGTCGCCACCAATCGCGGCATCCCGATGCTCGAGGTCATGCGACCCGAACTCGACCGGCTCGCCGGCGAGGGCGGCGTGCACCAGGGCCTCGCGCTCAAGGTGCCGCCGTACGAGTACGCGCACCCCATCGAACTGCTCGACGAAGTGCTCGCCCGCGACGAGACGCCGCTCTTCGTGGCGCTCGACGGCATCACCGACCCGCGCAACCTCGGCGCGATCCTGCGCTCGACCGGCGCGTTCGGCGGCCAGGGCGTCATCGTGCCGCAGCGCCGCTCGGTCGGCGTGAACGCCGCAGCTTGGAAGACCTCCGCCGGCGCGGCGGCGCGCGTGCCCGTCGCGATGGCGCCGAACCTCACGCAGACGCTCAAGTCGCTGAAAGAGCGCGGGGTGTTCGTGCTCGGTCTCGACGGCGACGGGGATGTCTCGCTGCCCGGCCTCACCTGGGCCGATCGCCCGATCGTGATCGTCGTCGGCAGCGAGGGCAAGGGCCTCTCGCGACTCGTCGCCGAGACGTGCGACGCGATCGTCTCGATCCCCATCTCGGCGTCGACCGAGTCGCTCAACGCCGGCATCGCGGCCTCGGTCACGCTCTACGAGATCTCGAAGCTCCGCGCGGTTCCCGCAGCCGAGTGACGGGGTTCGGTGGTCGAGTAGCGAGCGCAGCGAGCGTATCGAGACCGGATGGCGGTGCGGGGTTCGGTGGTCGAGTAGCGAGCGCAGCGAGCGTATCGAGACCGGATGGCGGTGTACGAAGCTACTCCCGCGGCCGCTTTCGGCTCAACGCGTTGAGCTCGGAGACCCGACCTTCGATCAGCGCGATCCGCTTCGCTCTGCCCCAGTTCTGCACCTGTTTCTCTCGTGCGTATGCATCGTCGATGCGAGAGGACTCTTCGCAGTACACCAAGCGCACCGGCCGACGCGTGCGGGTGTATGCGGCGCCTTCCCCCGCGTTGTGCTGTGCGATGCGGCGTTCGAGGTCGATGGTGCTGCCGACGTAGAAGCTGCCGTCGGCGCACTCGACGATGTACATGTGGGCCATGCAGCGAGTTTGACGCAATCGTCGGCGAGGCGAGCACGATTATGCACAGGGGGTCTCGATACGCTCGCTGCGCTCGCTACTCGACCACCGGACCCGCGCCGGTCCCGCTGCTCTCTCTGCGCTCGCTACTCGACCACCGGACCCGCGCCGGTCTCGATACGCTCGCTGCGCTCGCTACTCGACCACCGGGGCGGGGGTGGGCCTCCGGGTCAGACGTTCGTGCGCCAGTCGCCGTCGTCGTCGGGGTCGAGTGCGGCGAAGGCCGCCGTGTCGGTCGACGGGATCGTCTCGATCGGCGATGTGAACGAGTCCGTCGGCGGGCCGATCACGGTCGCCTCGTCGCGCCGGTGACGCAGCACCGTGTTGACATACGAGGTCACGGCCTCGGCGAGCGGGATGTCGTGCCCGGCCTGCTGCGCGAGGTACCAGCGGTGGTCGAGCAACTGGTGGAACACCTCTGCGGGCTCGAGCTTGCCGCGGAGCTCGAGCGGGATCGCCCGCACCACGGGCTCGAACACGCGCATGAGCCACTCGTGCGCGACCATCTCTTCGTCGAGCTCGGCCTTGCCGTACGCCGCCCGATAGGAGTCGAGGTCGTTCAGCAGCCGCCGCGCCTGGTTCTCGCCGGCGTCGAGACCGGTCAGCCGCAGCAGGCGTCGCTGGTGGTGGCCGGCGTCGACGACCTTCGGCTGGATGCGCACGGTCGTGCCCGATTCATCCGTCTTGATCGCCAGCTCTTCGATGTCGAAGCCGAGTTCGTTGAGCCGGTTGACCCGCTCGTTGATGCGCCAGCGCTCGGCGCTCGAGAACGACTCCGAACCGGTGAGTTCGGTCCACAGGCTTCGATAGGCCTCGACGATGCCGTTCGAGATGTTGACGGGGTCGAGCTCGTCGGCGACCTTGCCGCCCGCCTCGAGGTCGAGCAGCTCGCCCGCGATGTTGACGCGGGCGATCTCGAGGTCGTTCTCGCGCTGCCCGTTCGACAGGCCGCCCTCGTAGAGCTTGCCGGTCTCGGCGTCGACGAGGTAGGCGGCGAACGCACCGGCGTCGCGGCGGAACAGCGTGTTCGACAGCGACACGTCGCCCCAGAAGAAGCCCACGATGTGCAGGCGCACGAGCAGCACCGCGAGGGCATCGACGAGCCTGGTGGCGGTGTCGGGCCGCAGGGTCTGCGAGAACAGCGCCCGGTAGGGCAGCGAGAAGCGCAGGTGCCGGGTGACGAGCACGGGCTTCAGCTCTTCGCCCTCGGCGTCGGTGCGGTTCGTGATGACGGCGACCGGGTCGACGCACGGCACGTCGAGCCGCTGCAGGGTGCGCAGCATCTCGTATTCGCCCTTGGCCATCTCGGCGGTCGTCTCCTTGATCGCCACGATGTGGGCGCCGAGGTGCGCGAACCGCACGAGGTGGCGCGAGATGCCCTTCGGCAGCGCCGCGATCGTGTCGTTCGGCCAGGCCTCGAGCGGAAGATCCCATGGCAGGTCGAGCAGCGCGGGGTCGGCCATCGCCGACGTGATCGAGAGCGAGCCGCTCATTCGACGATCCTTTCAGATTTCGTGCCACGTCTCGTTCGGCACCGTATTCACGCGAGCGGATGCCGCGTGGCGCTGGCCTGCTCGATCGACTCGCCCGGATACGGCGATGCCGGCCGGGCCGAAGCCCGACCGGCACGTCGATCGACAGACAGGGTCAGCTGACGACGGCCTTGTTGCCGAGGCGCTCGCCCGACTCGGCGTCGAAGAGGTGCACGTGGTGCGGGGTCGCCGTGAGGTAGACCTTGTCACCGGCGCTCGGGTGGTTGCGGCCGTCGACGCGGGCGACGATGTCGGTGCGCTTGCCCTCGACCGTGGAGTGGCCGTAGAGGTAGCCGTCGGCGCCGAGCTCCTCGACGAGGTCGACGTCGACCGCGAGGCCCTCGCCCTGGACGGGGGAGACGGTGATGTCTTCGGGGCGCACGCCGATCGTGGCGCTCGTGCCGCTCGACTCGGCGAGCGTCTCGCGGTCGACCGGAACCGTCGCCGTGCCGAACTTCACTCCGTCGTCGACGAGTTCCGCGTGGAACAGGTTCATCGCGGGCGAGCCGATGAAGCCGGCGACGAACACGTTGTTCGGCTTCTCGTAGAGGTCGCGCGGGGTGCCGACCTGCTGCAGCAGACCGTCTTTCAGCACGGCGATGCGGTCGCCCATGGTGAGTGCCTCGGTCTGGTCGTGCGTGACGTAGACCGTCGTGACGCCGAGCCGACGCTGCAGCGACGCGATCTGGGTGCGGGTCTGCACGCGCAGCTTCGCGTCGAGGTTCGACAGCGGCTCGTCCATGAGGAACACCTGGGGCTGGCGCACGATCGCGCGGCCCATGGCGACGCGCTGACGCTGACCACCCGAGAGGGCCTTGGGCTTGCGGGCGAGGTAGGGCTCGAGGTCGAGCAGCTTCGCCGCCTCGAGCACACGCGCGGCGCGCTCGTCTTTGCCGATGCCCGCGATCTTGAGAGCGAAGCCCATGTTCTCGGCGACGGTCATGTGCGGGTACAGCGCGTAGTTCTGGAAGACCATGGCGATGTCGCGGTCTTTCGGCGGCACATCGGTGACGTTGCGGTCGCCGATGAAGATGTTGCCCTCGTTGACCTCTTCGAGGCCCGCGAGCATGCGGAGCGACGTGGACTTGCCGCAACCGGAGGGGCCGACGAGGACGAGGAACTCGCCGTCTGCGACCTCGAGGTCGAGCTGGTCGACGGCGGGACGGGTGCCGCCGGGGTAGAGGCGGGTTGCCTTGTCGAACGTGACTGACGCCATTTTCGTGTTTCTCCTTCACCGGCAGGTACGTGCCGGACGATCCGTAGTGATGGACTGCGTCGACGCTGACGCCCACTCAGTATCGCACGCGCGCGGGGGTTGGCCCGACGCGTGCGTTCGGCGGCACCGCCGACCGGTCGAATCCGAACGCCGCATGGAATCCGTTTGGGTGTTTCACAGCCATCGTCCCTACTATCGTGGGTGCGTCCGCATGCATACATGCACGCCCACACAGCGACCGGAGTGACCATCGATGAGCAACGGCGGATCGAATCAGCCACGCCCCACCCGTAACGAGCAGCGCGACGCCGCGCGTGAGAAGGCTCGTGAGCTCCGAGAGGAGCAGAAGAAGCGCGAACGACGCAACAAGTGGCTCATCCAGGGCGGCGTCATCCTCGCCGTCGTGGCGATCGCGGCGCTCATCGGCGGTCTGATCTTCAACAGCATCAAGCCCGAGGGCCCCGGCCCCGCCAACATGGCGAGCGACGGCATCCTCCTCACGGGCGTCGACGGCGCGATCACCCCGACCGAGACGCCCGCGCTCGCGGCGGGCGAGACGCCCACGCCGACCGTGCCCGACGACAGCGGCACCGTGGCGAACATCGTCACCTACATCGACTACCTGTGCCCGTTCTGCGGCCAGTTCGAGACGGCGAACGCCGACTCCATCCGCACGATGGTCGAGTCCGGTGCTGCGACGCTCGAGGTGCATCCCATCGCCCTGCTGACCAACAAGTCGGCCGGCACCCAGTACTCGCTGCGTGCGGCCAACGCCGCAGCCTGCGTGGCGAACACCTCGCCCGAATCGTTCTTCGACTTCAACGCGCTGCTCTTCGAGAACCAGCCCGAAGAGACGTCGGTCGGCCTCGACAACGCCGAGATCACGTCGCTCGCGAAGAAGGCCGGCGTCAGCTCGCTGTCGACGATCGAGACGTGCATCGACGACACCCAGTTCAAGAAGTGGGTGCAAGACGCGACGACGCGGGCGCTGACCGAACCCGTGCCGAACTCCGACCTCCCGTCGATCACCGGCACCCCGACGGTGCTCGTGAACGGCAAGCAGTACGGGGGCTCGCTCACCGACCCGGCCGAGTTCCAGTCGTTCGTGCTGCAGGCCACCGGCGAGACATTCTCCGAGAACACCTCGACGCCGTCGCCGTCGCCCAGCCCGGAGCCGTAACCTCGACGACACTCACGAAAGCCCGGCCGCGTGCCGGGCTTTCGTGCATCTCGGCCGACGACCATCGGTAGGATGTCGTCGAGGCATCGCCTTGCCGGCTTGGCGCAATTGGTAGCGCACCGCTCTTGTAAAGCGGGGGTTGTGGGTTCGAGTCCCATAGCCGGCTCCCATGAATCATCACGAAGCCGGCACCGCCACCCACCATCACGCGCACCTCGAACAGTCGCGCCTGCCGATGTGGGTCGCGCTCGCGCTCGCCCTGCTGTTCGGTGCGGGCACGGCGCTGCAGTCACGCATCAACGGACAGCTCGCGGTGGCGCTCGACGACCCGTTCACGGCGGCGGCGATCTCGTTCGGCAGCGGTCTCGTGATCCTGCTCGTCGTGCTGCCGCTGTGGAAGCCCGGTCGCATCGGGCTGGCCAGGGTGGCCGAGGCGCTCCGCCGCCGCGAACTCGTCTGGTGGATGGTGCTCGGCGGCCTCGCCGGCGCCTGGTTCGTGACGACGCAGGGGCTCTCGGTGGGCGTCATCGGGGTGGCGCTGTTCACGATCGCGATCGTGGCGGGGCAGACGGTCGGCGGTGTCGTGTTCGACCTGATCGGCCTCGGTCCGGGCGGCCGTCGCCCGCCGAGTCTCACCCGGGTGATCGGGGCGCTGCTCGCGCTCGCGGCGATCGGCTGGGCCGTGTCGGCCCAGATCGCCGGCGATGCGCCGTTGCTGCTCATGGTGCTGCCGTTCATCGCGGGCCTCGGCTCCGCGTGGCAGCAGGCCGTGAACGGGCGCGTGAAGGGCGTTGCGAGCAGTGCGCTCACGGCGACCGTGATCAACTTCGTCGTCGGAACGACGGCGCTCGTCGTCGTGATGTTCGTGCACGCGGCATCCTCAGGCTGGCCCGAAGCCATGCCGACCGAGCTCTGGCTCTATACCGGTGGCGCGCTCGGCTGCATCTTCATCGCCGGGCAGGCGATGCTCGTGCGCCGGCTCGGCGTGCTCGTGCTCGCCCTCTGCGGGGTCGCGGGCCAACTCGTCGCCGCCCTCGCCCTCGACCTGCTGCTGCCGACGGCCGGCCGGCCGATCGGCATCGCGACGATCGGCGGCACCGCGCTCGCGCTCGTCGCCGTGGGCGTCGCCTCGATCCGCTGGGGGCGACGCAAGCACGCGCTGCCGCCCGCGGCCGAGCCGCCCACCGAGCGGCCCGAGGCCGATCGGCCCGTCGGGGTCACTCCAGCGAGCTGAACCTCGAGGCCGCGTCGACGTCGAGTCGGCGATCGGTGCGTGCGCCGTCGGGCACGCCGCCCACGTAGAGCCAGCCGAGCAGTCGCTCACCGTCGGCGAGGCGGTGCAGTTCGGCGACGAGCGGATGCCGCGTGTGCGGCCCCGTGCGCCACATGACGCCCCACCCGGCGTCATCGAGGAGCAGGCTCAACTGGTGGGCGACGCCCGCGGCGACGAGCTCCTGCTCCCAAGCGGGAACCTTGAAGTGCGCCGTCGTCGACGAGACGATCGCGAGCAGCAGCGGCGCCCGCAGCGGCTTGGCCGCGAGCCGAGCGGCCGGCTCGCCGTCGAGCCCGGCGACTGCGGCGAGCACGTCGCCCAGCCGGTGCCGCGCGTCCCCGCGCAGGGCGATGAACCGCCAGGGCCGCAACGAGGCGTGGTCGGCGACCCGGCCCGCCGCCTCGAGCAGTGCGACGATCTCGGCGTCGTCGGGCGCGGTATCCGTGAGCTTCGGCGACGAACGACGCGCGAGCATCGCCTCCCGAACCGAGCGAGCCACTCAGCGCTCGGCAGAGAAGTCGAGCGCGATCGAGTTCATGCAGTAGCGATCGCCGGTCGGCGTGCCGAATCCGTCGGGGAAGACGTGCCCCAGGTGCGAGCCGCAGTTCGCGCAGCGCACCTCGGTGCGCACCATGCCGAGCGAGGAGTCCTCGATGAGCTGCACGGCCTCGGGCCGCACCGACTCGTAGAAGCTCGGCCAGCCGCAGCCCGAGTCGAACTTCGTGCCGCTCTTGAAGAGTTCGGCCCCGCATGCGGCGCACGAGTAGACGCCGGCGCGCTCCTCGTCGAGCAGCTCGCCCGTCCACGGGCGTTCGGTCGCGGCCTGGCGGAGCACGGCGTACTGCTCGTCGCCGAGTTCGGCGCGCCACTCGTCGTCGGTCTTGTGCACGTTGTACGCCATGAAGTCCTCCCGGTGCTCACGTCGGTGTTCCCCAATGCTCGCAGGTCTGGCTGAGGGTTCCGACACCGGGTGCAACGCGGAACCGCGCCGGGGTGTTCCGCCGGGCCCGCCGCCGTGGCACACGCCGTCGTCACTCGGCTCGTGCACGGCCGACAGTGTCTAGGATTTGTGCAGGCGCGCATCCTGCTCGCCGTGACGGGAGGTCGGATGAGCGCCGAACGCCTCCCGGATCGACCCGCCGGGTCGACGCTCGACGAGCGCGACGTGCGGGTGCTCGCCTTCGAATCGCGGGCGTGGCAGCATCCCGGCGCCAAGGCCGAGGCGATCCGCGACGAGTTCGGCATCTCGGCCGCCCGCTACTATCGGATACTCGGCGAGCTCATCGATTCACCGTCGGCTCTGCGGCACGACCCGATGCTGGTCAAGCGACTCCAGCGGATGCGTGCGGCCCGCGCGGCGGCGCGATCGCGGCGCTCGCTCTCGATCGGCCGACCGCTCGACTGAGCGCGGCCCCGACACGTGACTGGACCCATGGCTCAGAAGTTCCCCCGCGATCGTTTCGACTCGATCCCGCACGGCATCGACCGGGTCGGTGCGCATCGAACGCCGCCCCGCCGCGGCGCCGGCTGGATCACGTTCGGTTGGGCCGCTCTCGCCACCGTGGTGCTCGTCGCCGTCGGCATCGGCGGCGTCATGCTCCTCAGCGATCGACTGAACTTCGGCGACGCGCCGGTCTCGACGCCGAGCGCGGCGCCGGTCGTGACGGCCGAGCCGGTGATCGCCCCCGACATCCCGGTGCTCGTGCTGAACGGCACCGCCACCGAGGGGCTCGCAGCCCAGGCCGCCGAGGCCCTCTCCGCGAACGGCGTGCCCGTGGGATCGACCGCGAACGCGAGCGAGGACACTCTCACCGAGACGGTCGTCTACTACGCGACCCCCGACCTCGAAGGTGCTGCCCGAGGCGTCGCCCAGTTCCTGCCGGAGGCCGACGTGCGGGTGTCGGATCAGTTCGCGGCGACCGGCAACCAGCTCGTCGTCGTGCTGGGCTCCGACTACGCCGACGCGACGGCCGGCTGACGCGGCCGGCTGACGCGGCCGGTTGACGCCGTCGCACCCGAATCGTTGCCATTCCGATATCGGCTGCGCTCGGCAGACCCTTGTGCAGCGACGCCCCGACGTGAGTATCTGGATGCGGCCGCTCAGGCCCGATCGCACGGTTCCGTCCCTGGCACCGTTCGAGCGGGCGGGCGGCCCGGCACAGGCCACGGGCGCGTGCTGATCACACACGGCAACATGGGAGCAACGCATGGCGAACGGAACCGTCAAGTGGTTCAACGCTGAAAAGGGCTACGGGTTCATCACCGTCGATGAGGGGGGCCAAGACGTCTTCGTCCACTACTCCGCCATCGACATGTCGGGCTACAAGGTGCTCGAAGAGGGGCAGGCGGTCGTCTTCGAGGTCGGTACGGGTTCGAAGGGGCCGCAGGCCGAGGGCGTACGCCCGGCCTGACCGACTCGCGGGACGCGTCGCCGGTCGGGCGGCGCGTTCTCGCAACCGCGGGGCCGGCGCGTGGGTACGCTGACCGCATGCGAACGCAGGCCGCACCGGCCCCGCGGCGGGGGGCGCGATTCGGAGTGCTCGTCGTCGCAGCCGCCCTGACACTGGCCGGCTGCCAGCCGGCACCCGAGCCCGGCCCCGCCCCGAGCGAGGCGAGGCCGAGCGCGGACGCCGCGGCATCCGCCGTCATGTTCGCGCCCTTGCGCGGCACCGTCGCCGACGCCGCCGCACTCGCCCACCCCTCGCTCGCCGTGAAGATCGACAACCACGAAGAGGCGCGGCCGCAGATCGCGCTGAACCGCACCGACCTCGTGTTCGAGGAGCTCGTCGAGGGCGGCCTCACGCGGTACGTCGCCGTGTGGCACTCGGATGTGCCCGACGAGGTCGGGCCCGTGCGGTCGATCCGCCCGATGGATCCCGACATCGCCTCGCCGCTCGGCGGCATCATCGCGTACTCGGGCGGCCAGGAGCAGTTCGTCGAGATGATGATGGCGACCCCGCTCGTCAACATCGTCTTCGACTACGACGACACCGGGCTCTTCTACCGCGCCGACGAGCGGCCGGGCCCGCACGACGTGATCCTGAAGGCGGCCGAAGCCGTCTCGCGCAACGCCGCGCTCGCCCCGCCGCCCCCGCAGTTCGCCTACGGCACCGCCGACCCGCTCGCCGCGCCGGCGCTCGCCGCTGCGCCGACGACGCGCATCGAGCTCGTCTTCGCCGACGGGCGGTCGCCTGCCTGGGACTGGGACCCCGCGACCTCCCTCTGGCTGCGATCGCAAGAGGGGGCGCCCGATCTCGAGTCGTCGGCCGAGCGCGTGCACGCGACGAACGTGGTGACCCTGCGGGTCGCCGTCGACGACAGCAGCTACGTCGACATCCCGAAGACGATGCTGATCGGTTCGGGTGAGGCGTGGGTGTCGGTCGCGGGCCGCACGGCCCACGGCACCTGGTCGAAGGATGCCGCGGGGTCGCCGATCACCCTCACCGCCGACGACGGCTCGCCGCTGCGTCTGGCGCCCGGCAACACGTGGGTCGAGCTCGTGCCCGATGCGGGCACCGCGACCTTCACGCCCTGAGCGGACAGCATCGACCTCGCTTGCACTCGTGGCGGTCGAGTGCCAGAATCGATTTAGCACTCACTCGATTTGAGTGCTAACCCAACGAATCTTTGAAGACGTCCGGGAAAGGACGAGAGAAACACATGGCAAAGATCATTGCTTTCAACGAGGAGGCCCGTCGTGGCCTCGAGCGTGGCCTCAACACGCTCGCCGACGCGGTGAAGGTGACCCTCGGCCCGCGCGGCCGCAACGTCGTGCTCGAGAAGAAGTGGGGCGCACCCACGATCACGAACGACGGTGTGTCGATCGCCAAGGAGATCGAGCTCGACGACCCGTACGAGAAGATCGGCGCCGAGCTCGTCAAAGAGGTCGCCAAGAAGACCGATGACGTCGCCGGCGACGGCACCACGACCTCGGTCGTGCTCGCCCAGGCGCTCGTGCGCGAGGGCCTGCGCAACGTCGCAGCCGGCGCCGACCCGATCTCGCTGAAGCGCGGCATCGAGAAGGCCGTCGCGGCAGTCACCGCCGAGCTCGTCTCCAACGCCAAGGAGGTCGAGACCAAGGAGGAGATCGCCGCCACCGCGTCCATCTCCGCCGGCGACCTCGAGATCGGTGCGCTCATCGCCGAGGCGATCGACAAGGTCGGCAAAGAGGGCGTCGTCACCGTCGAGGAGTCGAACACCTTCGGCACCGAGCTCGAGCTGACCGAGGGCATGCGCTTCGACAAGGGCTACCTGTCGGCGTACTTCGTCACCGACCCCGAGCGCCAGGAAGCGGTCTTCGAAGACCCGTACATCCTGATCGTCAACGGCAAGGTCTCGAACATCAAGGACCTGCTGCCGATCGTCGACAAGGTCATCCAGACCGGCAAGCAGCTGCTCATCATCGCGGAAGACGTCGACGGCGAAGCACTCGCGACGCTGATCGTCAACAAGATCCGCGGCATCTTCAAGTCGGTCGCCGTCAAGGCCCCCGGCTTCGGCGACCGTCGCAAGGCGCAGCTGCAGGACATCGCGACCCTCACGGGCGGCCAGGTCATCTCGGAAGAGGTCGGTCTCAAGCTCGAGAACGTCACGCTCGACCTGCTCGGCTCCGCTCGCAAGGTCATCATCACCAAGGACGAGACGACCATCGTCGAGGGTGGCGGCGACGAGGAGGCCATCGCCGGCCGCGTCGCGCAGATCCGCAAGGAGATCGAGAACACCGACTCCGACTACGACCGCGAGAAGCTGCAGGAGCGCCTCGCCAAGCTCGCGGGCGGCGTCGCCGTCATCAAGGCGGGTGCGGCGACCGAGGTCGAGCTCAAGGAGCGCAAGCACCGCATCGAAGACGCCGTTCGCAACGCGAAGGCCGCCGTCGAAGAGGGCATCGTCGCCGGTGGTGGCGTCGCCCTGATCCAGGCCGGCAAGACTGCCTTCGAGAAGCTCGACCTCACGGGCGACGAGGCGACCGGTGCGAACATCGTTCGCGTCGCGATCGACGCTCCGCTCAAGCAGATCGCCCTCAACGCCGGCCTCGAGCCGGGCGTCGTGGTCGACCGCGTGCGCAACCTCCCGGTCGGCCAGGGCCTCAACGCCGCGACCGGCGAGTACGTCGACATGCTCGCTGCCGGCATCAACGACCCGGTGAAGGTCACCCGCTCGGCGCTGCTCAACGCTGCGTCGATCGCGGGCCTCTTCCTCACCACCGAGGCCGTCGTCGCCGACAAGCCCGAGCGGAACCCGGCTCCGGCCGGCGACCCGACGGGCGGCATGGACTTCTAGTCCGCGCCTCGCGCAAGCACGCGATGGGCGTCTCCCTCCCGGGAGGCGCCCATCGTCGTTTCCGCACGATACAATCGATCTCTCACAACATCGAATCGATTCGAGCCGCCGTGCGGATCCGGCCGAGTCCCGCACAGGAACACGCATGTCCTCCACCAGCTCCATCCCGATCATCCGGCCCGACGACACACGGTCGACGCCGGTCGTCTTCGCGCACCCCGGCGACCGTCTGACCAGCCGGCAGCGACTCGTCTACGTGCTCGTGCTCGGCGCGCTCACGGCGCTCGGCCCGTTCACGGTCGACCTCTACCTGCCGGCGTTCCCGGTGCTGCAGCAGGAACTCGGCGTCTCCGCCTCGGCCGTGCAGCTGACGCTCACGGGCACAATGGTGGGGTTCGGCCTCGGTCAGCTCATCGTCGGCCCGTGGAGCGACAAGGTGGGCCGGCGCCTGCCGCTCATCCTCGCGACGGCGCTGCACATCGCGGCGTCGCTCGCCGCGGCGTTCGCACCCGACATCGTGTGGCTCTCGGTGTTCCGCCTGCTGCAGGGCTTCGGCGCGGCGGCCGGCGGTGTGGTCGCCATGGCCATGGTGCGCGACCTCTTCGGCGGCAAGCCCCTCGTGCGCATGCTGTCGCGGCTCGCGCTCGTCAACGGGCTCGCGCCGGTGCTCGCCCCGGTCATCGGCTCGCAGCTGCTGCAGGTCATGGACTGGCGCGGCATCTTCGTCGTGCTCGCGATCTACGGCGCGGTCGTGGTCGTCGCCGTCGCGTTCTGCATCGTCGAGACCCTTCCGGCGGCGCGTCGCCAGGTCTCCGGCCACTCGACGTTGCGCGACCGCTACGCCGCGCTCTTCCGCGACCGGGTCTACCTGGGCGCGGCGATCATCGGCGGCATGACGTTCACGGGGCTCTTCGGCTACCTGTCGACCTCGTCGTTCCTCTTCCAAGACCTCTACGGCTTCAACGCGCAGGAGTACGGGCTGCTCTTCGCCGTGAACTCGGTCGGCGTCATCATCGGCGTGCAGACGAGCTCTCGGCTCATGCGCGGGTCGCTGGCGCCGCAGTGGATCCTCGCGGGCACCACCGTCGTGCACCTCGCGATGGCCGCGACGATCATGGTGCTCGACGCCGCTGGGGGCGGGTTCTGGGGCACCGCGATCCCGCTCTGGTTCTACATCCTCGCGTGCGGGTTCTCGTTCCCCGCCGTGCAGGTGCTCGCCCTCGCCCACCACGGCGCAGAGGCCGGCACCGCGGCGTCACTGCTCGGCGCGCTGAACTTCGGGCTCGCCGGGGTCATCTCGCCGCTCATCGGACTCATGGGCGTCGGCAGCGCCGTGCCGATGGCGTTCGTGATGCTGCTCGCGGGCGTCGTGGCCGTTGCGGCGCTGTGGTCGCTCGTGCGCCCGAAGACCGTGCCGCCGCTCAGCGACTGAGGCCACGCGGCATCCGAAACCGAATCGGTCGCCGACCTCGAACGGATGCCGCCGGCCCGACGGTAGCGTGAAGGCATGAGCCTCGAACCCGCGCAGACATCGGGTGCACGGTCGAGGGTCGTGCGCCGCGTACCGGGCGTCGTGGGCGCGGCGGCCCTGCTGCTCGCCTGCCTCCTCGGCATGCTCGTGTCGGCCGTGCCCGACGCGCAGCGATTCGCCGTCGACGAGGCCTGGGCCGAGTTCATGGTGGGGCTGCGCACGCCGGAGGGCGAATCGTTCGCCCTCGCCCTGAACGCGCTCGGCGGGGGTGTCATCGGTGTGTTCGTCGTGCCGATCGGGGCCGCGGTGCTGCTGCTCGTCGCACGCCGGCCGTGGGGCGCCCTGTACTTCGTCGTGGCGTCGGCCGCGAGCGCCGGCGTCGTGCAGGTGCTCAAGCACCTGTTCGGGCGGGCGCGGCCCGACGACATGATCGTCGCCTCCGACTTCGGGTCGTACCCCTCGGGCCACGTCGCGAACGCCGCGACGATCGCCGTGGTCGTCGGCGTCCTCGTGCCACGCGTGTGGGTGTGGGTGCTCGGCGCGGTCTACACGGTGCTCATGGCGCTCAGCCGCACGTACCTCGGCGCGCACTGGCTGACCGACACGCTCGGGGGAGCCCTCGTCGGCATCGGCGTCGCGCTGCTGTTCGGGGCGGTGCTGGCGCTTCCGCTCGAACGGGAGCTCGGCGCGTCAGGAGGCCGGCTCGGGCAGGTCGACGCCGAGCTGCAGTGAACAGCAACCGGGCTCGGTGAACGGCAGGAGTCGCCGGGCCTCGATCGGCCCGTCGGCATGGGCGAGCACCGTGCGGATGACGCCCAGGTGCACCGAGCACACGACCTCGCGGTACTCGTCGACCATCGACTGGTAGGGGCACCCCGCCAGCCTGACCTCGAACTCACCGGCCTCGATCTCGGCGGTGTCGTATTCGGGTTCGAACCCGGCGCGATCGAGGTGGTCGTCGAGCGCGTCGATCTGCCGCACGGCGTCGCGATCGAGCAGAGCATCGTTGCGGTCGAGGCCGTCGTCGCGGTCGACGCCGTTCGGCACTCCTCGCCGCAACAGCTCGCCGCGCTCGACGGCGGTTCGCAGGCGCCGATGCGCAGGAGCGTTCAACTCGTCGAGGCTGCCGGTGGCCACGCTGTACATCGCCCGCGGCCGCCCCCGGGTGGTGCGGTGCTCGGGGTGCACGGTGACGAGGCCGTCGTCGACGAGGCGCTGCAGGTGCTCGCGTGTCGTGTTGTGGTGCAGGCCGACCGCCTCGGCCAGTTCGGTCACGGTCTGCTCGGGCCGTTGCTGCAGCAGATGCAGCAACGCGACCCGACTGTACGAGCCGAGCACGTGACGAGAAGCGGTTTCAGCCGTCATGTCGAACCCCTTGTCCACCACCGTGGAGTGAACGAGGTGGCTTCACGTCAAGTCTCGTCCGGTGCATCGTGGAAGGCAAGTCGGACTCGCCGCCGCGCGTCGGAACCTCCTGGTCTAGCCTTGGCGTGTGACGGTTGGCGCGAAGGGGATGAGAGCGGCGGTGATCACCGTCAGCGATCGTTCGGCACGCGGTGAGCGAGCGGATGCCTCGGGTCCGGCCGCCGCCGCCGCCCTCGCCGAGGCGGGGTTCGAGGTCGTGCACGGCGCCGTCGTGCCCGACGGCGCCGAGTCGGTCGAGGCCGCGCTCGCGGCGGCGCTCGCCGTCGGTGTGCGCCTCGTCGTCACGACGGGCGGCACGGGCGTCGGCCCACGCGATCTCACCCCCGAGGGCACGCGCCCACTCCTCGTCACCGAGCTGCCGGGGGTCTCTGAAGAGATCCGTCGGCGCGGGTCATCCGTCGTGCCGACCGCGGTGCTCTCGCGCGGACTCGTGGGAATCGCCGCACCGGCGGGACTGCCGCGTGCGATCATCGTCAATCTGCCGGGTTCGACCGGCGGCGTCGCCGACGGGCTGGACGTCGTCGTTCCGCTCGTACCGCACCTCGTGGCGCAGCTCGACGGCGGCGATCACTGACGCGAGCGACCCGGCTACTCGGGCGACGCGGGCGACCAGTCTGCCGCGAGGGCGCTCGCCCGCGCCGAGAGCTCCGCGATCGACCCGGTTCCGGCGCCGGCGGCGAGGCCCACCAGGAAGGTGCTGAGCGGGGCGGCCGGCCGGGCGACGCCGTGGGCGACGTCGCGGGCGAGGTCGAGCACGGCGCCGACCGGAACCGAGGCCGGGTCGAGGCCGAGCTCGCCGGCCAGGGCCGCGAGCCACGCGTCGAGCGACTCGGGGGATTGCGGTGCGGATGACATGCGGACTCCTTCGGCGGTGGGCGGGTGCTGCGGGTTCGAGAGGTGGGACGGGTGGGCTCGCCGGGCGCGTTCGACGTCGTCCCAGGTGTCGACGTCGTCGGCGAGACCGTCGGCGGCGGCGACGGATGCCAGCACCAGGCCGTGCACGAGCGTGCGCATCGACGCACCGCGCGGGTCGCCGAGATCGTCGAGCGCTGCGGCGAGCGACGCGCGGCGGTAGACCGCGGCGAGCCATTGCAGGCGCCCGTCGTCGAGGCAGATGCCGTCGACCGCGTCGTCGGCGCGTCGCGCGGCGTCGATCAGCGCGACGGCCGCATCGGGCGCGCGGGGCAGGTCGCACGCGATCACGAGCACCCAGTCGGCTGCCGGTTCCGAGCGGTCGGATGCCTCGCGCGCCAAGCCCGCCCGGTCGAGTGCCGCGAAGCCGGCCGCGAGCCCGGCGACCGGGCCGCCGAACGGCGGTGCTTCGCGGGTCGTGAGCACCGAGCCGGCGGTGGGGCCCTCAACGGTGGGGCCTTCGGGGACGAGACCCTCGGGGCCGACGACGACGGTGCGGCGCGCACCAGCTGTCGCTGCCGCGACGACCGCGATGTCGACGAGGCGCCTGCCGCCGATCTCGAGCTCTGCCTTCGGGGAGCCGCCGAGCCGCGACGACCGGCCGCCGGCGAGCACGACGGCGTCGAGCACGGCTGTGCCGAACGTGCCGATGCCGAGCGTGTCGATACCGGGCGTACCGGCGTCGTCGGGACCGTCGTGCGGGAGATCGTGCGGCGACCGGCTCACGGGCGATGCCAGTCGCCCGACTTGCCGCCCGTCTTGGCCTCGAGCCTGATGCCCTCGATCGACACCGACTTGTCGATGCCCTTGACCATGTCGACGATCGCGAGCGCGGCGACCGAGACCGCGGTGAACGCCTCCATCTCGACGCCCGTACGGTCGGCCGTGCGCACGGTCGCCGAGATGGCGACCCCGCCGTCGTCGACGGCGAGGTCGACCACGACACCGTGCACGCCGATGACGTGGGCGAGCGGCAGCAGTTCGGCGCAGCGCTTCGCGGCCTGGATGCCCGCGATGCGCGCGACCGCGAGCACGTCGCCCTTCGGTGCGCTGCCGTCGCGCAAGTGCGCGACGACAGCGGGGCCGCACGCGACGCGGCCGGTCGCGGTGGCGCTGCGCACCGTGGGCGTCTTCTGCGTCACGTCGACCATGCGGGCCTCGCCACGTGCGTCGAGATGGGTGAATGGCTGCTCGTTCATCACGTCACCAGCATGACAGTCACGGGGTCGCCCGCACGAACCTCGTCGACCTCGGCGGGCACGATCGCGAATCCGTCGGCCGCCGCGAGGCCGCCGACGAGGTGCGAGCCCGATCCGCCCCGGGTCGCCGGTCGCACCCTCGGGATGGCGTCGGTCGGGCGGGCGTCGGTCGGGCGGGCGTCGGTCGGGCGGTCATCGTCTGCGCGGGGATCGTGCTCGACGAGCGCCACGGGCATGAACTGCACGCGCGCACTCGGCACGCGCCAGCCCTCGGCGGCGATCGCTGTGATGCGGCGCCGCTGCACGTCCCGCGCGCCCTGCATCCGCATCAGTGCGGGCCGCACGAACACCTCGAACGAGACCGCCGTCGCGACGGGGTTGCCCGGCAGCCCGAACACGGGAACCGGCGGGCGGGCGTCGCCACGAAGCATCCCGAACGCCTGTGGTTTGCCGGGTTGCATCGCGATGCGGTGGAATCCGACGCTGCCGAGCGGTGTCAGCGTGGCCTTCACGACGTCGTGCGCACCCACGCTCACGCCGCCCGAGAGCACGACGAGGTCGACGCCGGCCTCGAGGCAGCGCGCGAGTTCGGCGACGAGCGCAGCCTCGTCGTCTCGCACGGTCGCGACGTGCACGACCTCGGCGAACGCCTCGCGCGCGAGTCCGGCGACGAGCAGCGAGTTCGACTCGGGGATCTGCCCGCGGGCGAGCCGATGCCCCGGGGCGACGAGTTCGCTGCCGGTGGAGATCACGGCGACACGGGGTGCCGGGTGCACCGCGACGCGATCGAGCCCGGCCGCTGCGAGGGCCGACACGCGGGCGGCGGTGAGTCGCACCCCCGCCGAGAGCACGGCATCGCCCGCCCGCAGGTCTTCGCCCGCCCGGCGCACGTGCGCTCCCTGTCGAGGGGCGGTCGTCACGGCGACGACGGGGTGGCCTCGATCGGTGTGCTCGACGGGCACGACCGTGTCGGCCGCGCTCGGCATCGGCGCGCCCGTCATGATGTGCACCGCTTCGCCGGGGCCGATCGCCGGGTCGTCGGCGCTGCCGGCCGCGACCTCGGCGACGATGCGCAGCGCCACGGGATGCTCGGGGCTCGCCGCGGCGACATCGGCATGGCGCACGGCGCAGCCGTCCATGGCCGAGTTGTCGAAGACCGGGATGTCGAGGCGGCTGCGCACGTCGACCGCGAGCACGCGCAGGCCGGCCTCGGCGAGCGGCACCTCGACGATGGCGAGCGGGTGCACCGCACCGAGCACGCGGGCCAGGTGCACGTCGACGGTGTCGAGGGCGGGGTCGAGATCCCCGCTCATCGCGACTCGGTCATCGATGCGCCGGACTCGATGCGCCAGACGTCAGTCATCGATGCGCCAGACATCGACGGAGTCTCCGGCGCGCAGCGCGTCGACGCCGACGGGCAGGTGCACGAGCACGGTCGCGTTCGCGTAGGCGTGCAGCAGATGCGAACCGGGCGCGCCGACCTCGACGTCGCCCGCGCCGTCGAGCACGCCGCGCCGCACCTGATGCTTGCCGATCGGCGAGACCACGTCGTGCGCGAGGCGAAGCGTGGCGCGCGGCCGGTCGGGCGGGAGGCCGGCGAACGACCGCAGCACCGGCCGCAGGAACAGCTCGAACGAGACGAGCGCGCTCACCGGGTTGCCGGGGAAGCTCACGACGGGCACGCTGCCGGTGCCCGGGGCGAGGATGACGCGGCCGAGCCCCTGCGGCCCGCCCGGCTGGATGGAGACGCCCACGAACTCGACCCCGCGCGACGCGAGCGCGTCGCGTACGACCTCGAACGCCCCGGCGCTCACGCCGCCGGTCGTGACCACGAGGTCGACCTCGCCGGCCGCGCCCTCGAGTACTGCGACGACGGCCTCGGCGTCGTCAGGGGTGCGCGCGTCGCGCACGAGTGCGCCGGCACCCTCGAGCGCGGCCCGGAGCATCGGGGTGTTGGCGTCGTGGATCTGCCCGGGCGCGAGCGGCTCGCCCGCGGGTCGCAACTCGTGGCCGGTCGAGAGCAGGAGCACCCTGATGCGGCGGCGCACCGCGAGCTCGGTGATGCCGGCGGCTGCGAGCGTGCCGAGCTGCGCCGGTCCGAGCCGGGTGCCCGCGGGCAGCAGTACCGCGCCGCGCTCGACGTCGGTGCCGACGGCGCGCACGAAGTCGCCGGCGCCCACCGGGTGCGCGAAGCGCACGGTGGTGCCGGGGGGCACGTCGTGCGCCCCGCCCCCGAGGCCCGGGAACCGCGGCGGATCGCTCGCCTCGACGGGCACGATCGCGTTGGCGCCGACGGGCACGGCGGCCCCCGTCATGACCGGCGACGCGGTGCCGGGCGAGTGCGTGCCGACGGGGTCGCCCGCGGCGGTCGTGCGCCCAACCGGCAGTTCGACGGGTCGCTCGGGGCGGGCAGCCGCGAGGTCGGCCGCGGCGACCGCATAGCCGTCCATCTGCGAGTTCGCGAAGGCGGGCTGGTCGCCGGGGGCGAGCACGTCTCGCGCGAGCACTCGACCGTGGGCGCGCAGCCGTTCGTGCGGGCCCGACACGGCGTCGAGCGCGAGCAGCTCGGCGCCCTCGGCAGCCTCGAGCGACGCACGCAGCGGGGCGAGCAGCTCGCGCACCGCGTGCTGGTGTTCGACGAATGTGCGCACTTCGGCCCCGCGATCAGCCGCCGGCGAACGGCGGCAGGATATCGACCCGGGCGGCGAGCGGATGACCCGTCTCTCGCCGCACGGTGCCGTCGACGAGGAACGAGCCCGACCGCAGCACGCGCTCCATGTCGGCGCCGTACCGCGCGACGAGCTCGTCGCGCAGCGAGCCGAGCGTGGCCGCGCCCGTGAACTCGATGCGTTCTTCGTCGACGCCCGCCGCCTCGGCGGCTGCCGCGAAGTACCGAACCGTCACGAGGGTCATGGAACGATGCTACCCGTCTCGGCGTCGGGGCGAGCGGCCGAGCGGGAGCACCGAGCGCACCCTCGGGTGCCGAACGTACAATGGCCCCATGCGCGCACGCCCGGCACCACTGGTCGAGCCGTCGGCGCCGCTCGCCCCCGAGCGCATCGCCCGGTTCAGCCGCCAGATCATGCTCCCCGGCTTCGGTGAACTCGCCCAGCGCCGTCTGGCCGCCGCGCGCGTGCTGGTCGTCGGAGCCGGCGGACTCGGCAGCGCGCTCGTGCCGTACCTGGCCGGCGCGGGCATCGGCACGATCGGTCTCGCCGACGACGACGTCGTCGAACTCTCGAACCTGCACCGGCAGGTGAGCCACGGCATCGCCGACATCGGTCGCCGCAAGGTCGACTCGCTCGCCGACACGGTCGCCGCGATCGACCCCGATTGCCGTGTGGTGCGCCACGGCGAGCGGCTGACCGCGGCGAATCTGCGCGACATCCTCACCGACTACGACCTCGTGGTCGACGGCAGCGACAATTTCCCGACCCGCTATCTGACGAGCGATGCCGCCGTGCTCGAAGGCAAGCCGCTCGTGTGGGGCGCGATCCTGCGATTCCACGGCCAGGTCGGCCTGTCGTGGCGCGAGCACGGCCCCACCTACCGCGACCTGTTCCCGGTGCCGCCCGCGCCCGACGAAGTGCTCTCGTGCGCGCTCGGGGGAGTGCTGCCGACGCTCTGCGCCACCGTCGGAAGCCTCATGGCGGGCGAGGTCGTCAAGCTCGTCACGGGCATCGGCGAGCTGCTGCTGGGCCGAGTGACGACGATCGATTCGCTGTCGGGTCGCATTCGAGAGATCGAATACGAAGCGATTGCGGATGCCCCGGCGATCACCTCGCTCGTCGACTACGAGCTGTTCTGCGGGGTCGCCGACGAGCGCAGCACCTCGCAGGCGGGGGCCGCTGCGCCGATCTCGTCGGCCGAGCTGCTGCGCCGCCTGCGCAGCGGCGAACCGCTGCACCTCGTCGACGTGCGGGAGCCCGGCGAAGCGGCGTTGCGACGCATTCTGGGCAGCGAACTCGTGCCGCTCGGCGACCTCGTCGGCGGCGCCGAGCCCGATGCGGGCGGCGGCGCCATCGTCGTCTACTGCGAGCAGGATCCGCGGTCGCGCCGGGCGGCCAGGCTGCTGCGCGAGCGCGGGCATGCCGACGTCGTGTACCTCGCCGGCGGCATCACTGCGTTCGCGTCGGTGGCCGCAGACCTCGTGCACCGCTGACCTGCGCTACCAACCACCACCGCCACCCGAGAGGCACGCATGAACCCCACCCTGGCCGCCGTCGCCGCCGAGCCGATCGACGAGGCCGCCGTGCGCGCCGCGGTGGAGGCCGACACGAGCGGTGCCGTCGTGATGTTCCACGGGGTCGTGCGCAACCACGACGGCGGGCGCGAGGTGCTCGCGCTCGATTACCAGGCGCACCCCGACGCCGAGCGGTTCATCGCCGAGTGCGTGCAGCGCATCGCCGACGAGACCGGCATCGCCGTCGCGGCCGTGCACCGGGTGGGCGAACTGCAGATCGGCGACGTCGCACTCGTGGCCGCGGCATCCGCAGCGCATCGTGCCGAGGCCTTCGACGCGTGCGAGCGCCTCGTCGAGCTCGTCAAGGCGGAAGTGCCGATCTGGAAGCGCCAGCACTTCGCCGACGGCGTCTCGGAGTGGGTCGGGCTCTGACGTCGGGCGATGCCGGTGGGCAGATCGGCGTCAGCCGCCGAGGTACGACATCTCGGCCTTCGGGCGAGCGGCCCGCAACTCGGGCGTGAGGCTCGAACGCACCTCTGAATAGCGGTCGTCGCGTGCGCCCCAGATCGAGGCCATCGCCGCCGAGAGTCCCTCGTCGTCGACACCGCCGCGCAGGAGCGCCCGCAGGTCGTGCCCGTCAGAGGCGAAGAGGCACGTGAAGAGCTTGCCCTCTGTCGAGATGCGCGCCCGGTTGCAGCTGCCGCAGAAGGCCTTCGTGACGCTCGAGATCACGCCGATCTCGCCGCTGCCGTCGAGATAGCGCCACCTCGCCGCGGTCTCGCCGGGCGCCGTCGCGCCGATCGGTTCGAGCGGCATCTCGGCACCGATGGCGGCGATGATCTCGGCCGAGGGCACGACCTCGTCGAGCCGCCAGCCGTTGGACGTGCCGACATCCATGTACTCGATGAACCGCAGTGTGAACGGCGAGTCCTTGAAGTGCCGTGCCATCGGCAGCACCTCGTGGTCGTTGAGGCCGCGCTTGACGACCATGTTGACCTTGATCGGGCCGAGTCCGGCGTCGTGCGCGGCCTGCAGGCCCGCGAGCACGCGGGCGACCGGGAACCGCACGTCGTTGATCGACTGGAACAGGGCGTCGTCGAGCGAGTCGACCGACACCGTGACCCGCGTGAGACCGGCCTCCCGCAGCGCGGCGGCCTTCACCGCGAGCGCCGCGCCGTTGGTCGTCAGCGCGATCTCGAGCCGGCGCCCGTCGGGGGTGCGCAACTCGGCGAGCATGGCGACGAGCTCTTCGATGCCGCGTCGCAGCAGGGGTTCGCCGCCGGTGAGCCGCAGCTTCTCGACGCCGTGGGCGGCCGCGACCCGCGCCACGCGGGTGATCTCGTCGAAGGTCAGCAGTTCGGCGCGGTCGAGAAAGGCGTGGTCGCGGCCGAAGACCGACTTCGGCATGCAGTAGACGCAGCGGAAGTTGCACCGGTCGGTGACCGAGATGCGCAGGTCGCGGAGCGGTCGATCGAATCGGTCGGTGACGAGCCCGGCGGTGAGGCCGGTTGCGGGGAGGCGACGGGCGGCGGGCCGGGTGTCATCGCGAGAGGGAGCCGCCGCGAGCGGAGCGTCCGGGTTCAGGATGGGTCACCCCCTTCGTCGTGCCCCACCGTAACACCGGTTCATGGGCGAACCCGCACCGAGACCTCGGCGGCGGGAACCGAGAACGCGAGCCGCGCGCCGCTCGCGAGGTCGAGCGAGACCGCCGCCGCCGACGGCACGTCGACCGCGAGCCCCGGGTGCTCCGCCGTGCCGATGCGCACGCCGCCGGGCACCGGTTGCAGCACGGCGACCGTTCCGATCCAGCGATTGACGGATGCCGCGTGCTCGCCCTGCCCCGCCGGTGACACGTGCACCGCGCCGGGGCTGAACACGGCCGACGCCGACGTGCCCGGGGCCGACGGTTCGCCGGTGCCCCTGAGCGAGAGGCCGGGGCCTCTGAGCGTGATGCCGGTGTCGACGTCGGCGCCGCCGTCACCGCTCGCGACGAGGTCGCCACTCGCGTCGATGACGCCGACGACGAGGTTCACGCCCGCGAGCGCCGCCACGAACGGCGTCGCGGGGTGGCCGAGCACCTCGGCCGTCGCCCCCTGTTGCACGATGCGCCCGTCGTGCAGGATCGCCGCCCGATCGGCGAGCACGATCGCGTCGAGCGGGTCGTGCGTCACGAGCACGGTCGGAATCGGCGTCGGCCACGGCGCATCGGCGAGGAGGCCGCGCATGACGGCGCCGCTCTCGACGTCGAGCGCCGCGAACGGCTCGTCGAGCAGCAGCACCGCGGGCCGCGAGGCGAGCGTTCGTGCGAGGGCGGCGCGCTGCTGCTGGCCCCCCGAGAGTTCGGCCGGGCGACGTGCGGCGAACTCCGCGAGCCCCACTCGCTCGAGCCAGCGCCCGGCGACCTCACGTGCGGCCTGCGCGCCGGCGCCTTGCGATCGCGGCGCGAAGGCGACGTTGTCGAGTGCGCTGAGGTGCGGGAAGAGCATCGGCTGCTGGCCGAGCAGACCGACCCGACGGCCCTCGGGTGCGACGCGACGACCGCGCCGGCCCGTCATGGCGGCGCTGAGTTCGCGCCCGTCGACGTGGATCGAACCCGCACTGACGGCGAGATGGCCGGCGACGGCGAGCAGCAGGGTCGTCTTGCCCGAACCGTTCGGGCCGAGCACCGCGAGCGTCTCGCCCGGCGCGACGCGCAGCGCGACGTCGAGCGAGAAGTCGCCGAGCTCGGCCCGGAAGTCGGCCGCGAGACCGCCGGATGCCCCGGGGCCGCTCACCGCGCGGCATCCTCTCGCCAACCCCGCATCACGAGGAGCACGGCGATCGCGACGACGATGAGCATGAGCGAGAGGGCGATCGCGGTGTCTTCGCTGACGCCCGCGCCGTTGAAGGCCGTGTAGATCGCGAGCGGCATGGTGCGGGTCGTGCCCGCGGCATTGCCGGCGAAGAGCGCGGTGGCGCCGAACTCGCCGAGCGCGCGGGCGAAGCAGAGCACGGTGCCGGCGAGCAGGCCGGGGCCGACGAGCGGCAGGGTGATGCGGCGGAACACCGTGGTCGGGCTCGCGCCGAGCCCAGCAGCGACCACCTCGAACCCCGTGCCGGCGGTGCGCAGTGACCCCTCGACCGAGATCACGAGGAACGGCAGCGCCACGAACGCCTGCGCGATCACGACGGCGGCGGTCGTGAACGGCACCCGGATGCCGGCGAGTTCGAGCACTCCGCCGAGCAGGCCGTTGCGGCCGAGCAGCGCGAGCAGCGCGATGCCCCCGACGAGGGGCGGCAGCACGAGGGGCAGCGTCGCGAGGGTGCGGAGCACGGCGGCCACGCCTCGCGAACTGCGGGCGATGACGACGGCGAGCGGCACCCCGAGCACGAGGCAGACGAGCGTCGCGATGCTCGCCGTCGCGAGCGAGAGGGTGAGCGCCTCGACGGCGGCGGGCGAGGTGATGGCGGCCGGCACGCCCGGCCAGTCGAGCCGCACGAGCAGGGCGACGAGCGGCGCGACGAGCAGGGCGGCGCCGAGCACCGCCGGCACGAGCAGCCACGACGGGAACCCGGCGCTGCGTTCGCGCGTCACGGCCGGCCGAACCCGAACGCGGCGAGCACCGCGGCACCCTCGTCGGAGCGCACGAACTCGACGAACGCACGGGCCGCCTCGGGGTTCGCCGCCTCGGCGAGTGCGGCGATCGGGTACACGTTGGTGGCGGCATCCGCCCCCGTGATCGGCACCCCCTCGACGTCGCCCGCGGCCGCTGCGATGTCGGTGACGTAGACGAGGCCGGCGTCGGCCTCACCCGAGCGCACCTTCGTGAGCACGGCGCTCACGTTCTGCTCCTCGCTCGCGGGAGTCAGTGCGACGCCGGCGAGCTCGAGCAGCGTCGCGGCCGCGCTGCCGCACGGCACCTCGGGTGCGCAGACCACGACGAGCGGGTCGTCGGATGCCTCGTGGCCGGCGCCGGCAGCGAGGTCGTCGAGCGCGTCGATGCCGAGCGGGTTGCCGGGCTGCACCGCGATCTCGAGAACGTTGGTCGCGAAGGGTTCGGGCGCGCCGTCGACGAGGCCCGCGTCATCGACCTTCGAGAGGTTGCGTTCGTCGGCCGAGGCGAAGACGTCGGCCGCGGCCCCCTCGATGAGCTGGGTGGCGAGGGTCGCCGAGCCGTCGTACGTGATCGGTGCGATGTCGAGCGAGGGGTGGCGCGCCTCGAACTGCGCGGCGAGTTCGTCGAAGGCGCCGCCGAGCGATGCCGCGGCGAAGATCGTGAGCTCGCCGCGGAGCTCGGGATCGGCCGTGGCGGCAGGTGTGGTCGCGCCGGGTCCGGTGCCCGCCCTCGCATCCGCGCCCGCGCAACCGGCGAGGGCGAGCGCTGCGATCGCCGTGGCTGCGATCGTCGCTGCCGTGGCGAGGGGGCGGCAGCGCCGAGTCATCCGTCGGCGCCCTTCTCAGTCTCGACGACGACCATCGTGGCCTTGACGACCGCGACGCCCGTCGAGCCGACCTCGAGACGCAGCTCGCGCGCGGCCTCGGCCGACATGAGGGAGACGACCCGGTGCGGCCCGCACTGCAGTTCGACCTGGGCCATGAGGCCGTCGATCTCGATGCGCGTGACGAGGCCGACGAAGCGGTTGCGCGCGCTCCGGTGCACGCTGCTGCGATCTGCGGCGGTGGCGGCAGCCGCGGCGATCGCGGTGGCCCGCGCTGCGAGCTCGTCGCCGGCGACGACCTGGCGACCCGCGGCGTCCTTCTCGGCTCGAAGCAGGCCCTCGTGCACCCATCTGCGAACGGTGTCGTCGCTCACGCCGACGAGCGAAGCGGCCTCACTGATCCGATACTGCGCCATGGATCCAACGATACGTCCGCAGATGCGGAATGACAACTCGATTCGACCCGCACCGTCGCCGCCGACCGAGGCTGGCTCGTAGACCGTCGGCACCCCGGCTGTTACTGTCGAACCGCCCGTGAGACGGCGAGGAGCCCCCTTTTGGACCAGTTCGACGCGCACCGCCCCGAGTCGCCCCCCGGCGGCGCCGACACCGGGATCGCCGCCGGTCACCTCGACCGCGCCGTCGAGCTCGCCACCGAGAACGTGCGCCGCAGCGGCGGACCCTTCGGAGCCATCGTGGTCTCGGCCGACGGGCAGGTCTTCGAGGGCGTCAACCGGGTCACCGCGAACCTCGATCCCACCGCTCACGCCGAGATCTCGGCGATCCGGGCGGCCTGCCAGGGTCTCGGCACCTTCGACCTCAGCGGCGCGGCGCTCTACACGAGCTGCGAGCCGTGCCCGATGTGCCTCGCCGCGTCGCTCTGGGCCCGCATCGATCGCGTCTACTTCGCCGCGGATCGCCACGACGCCGCGGCCGCCGGCTTCGACGACGCCGCCTTCTACCGCTACTTCGAGGGCGGCGCCGAGGAGCGGACCGCGATGCCGGTCGCGAGCATCGACCTCGGCGATGCGCGTCGCGTCGCGCCGTTCACAGAGTGGAGCCGCACGGCCTCGCGGATCGAGTACTGAGCCGCGCTGTCGCGCGGTCAGTCGCCCGTCTCGGGTCGCTCGATGAGCTGGAGGATGCGCGCCGCGACGCTCACCGCGATCGTCGCCGGCGCCTTGCCGCCGACCTCGGGGATGCCGATCGGCGTCTCGACGCGGGCGAGCGTCGCCTCGTCGTGACCGAGGTCGATCAGCTGCGTGCGGAACCGCGCCCACTTCGACCGCGAACCGATGAGGCCGATGGATCCGAGATCGCCGCGACGAAGGGCCGAGTCGGTGATCGCGAGATCCTCGACGTGATCGTGCGTCATGATCAGCACGTGCGAGCCGGGCGGCAGCAGCGCCAGCCCGGCCTCGGGCACGGGCTCGTGGTGGAGGCGCACCGAGGCGACGGCGTCGCCCAGCGGACCGGAGACGCCCGGCACGCCGAGTCGCCCGGGTGCGAGCATCTCGGCGCGGGAGTCGACGAGGTGGAGTTCGAGCTCCTGCCGGCCGAGGATGCGGGCGAGTTCGAGCCCGACGTGACCGACGCCGAACACGGCGACCGACGGCACGACCCGCACGGGTTCCAGCAGCATGGTGACCTCTCCTCCGCAGCATTGCACGCCGTACTCCTGTCTC
>NZ_JBSHJY010000035.1:0-33151 GCF_053619715.1 Agromyces sp. NPDC055520
GCGGTCGAGGCGGCGGCCGGGTTCGCGCCGGGCGATGCCCGGCTGCCCGAACTCGATGCTGCACTGGCGGGGGTGATCGGGTCGGTCACGACGGCCCGGTTCCGGCAGCGTGCCCGCACGATCCTGGCCCGACTGGAACGCGACCACGCCCAGGCCGCGCACGCCCGTGCGGTCACCGAACGCCGAGTGAGCATCGTCCATGTGGAACACGGCATGTCGTGGGTGAACCTGTACACCACCCAGATCGAAGCGGCACGCATTCAGGCGCGTCTGGATGCGACCGCTCGCCGCGACGCCGGTGTCCCGGGTGAGACGCGCAGCATGGACCAGCTCCGTGCCGATACCGCGGCCGCGTGGTTGACCGGGGCGGGCACCCCGACCGCGGCCCGCACCGAGGTCATCGTCACCATCCCACTGCTGAACCTCACCCGCACCCCCGGCAATTCCGGCACGGGATCTGGAGCGGGCATGAGTGCGGGTGCAAGCACGAGTGCGGGCGCGGGTGCGGGCGCGGGAGAAAGCGCGAGTTCAGGCGCGACAGGCCTCGGTGGTGATCTGGCGATGCTCGACGGCGTCGGGCCGATCGATGACGCGACCGCCCGGCAACTCTTCGCCGACGCCCCCTCGTTCCGGCGCCTGGCCGTCGACCCGGTCACCGCCGCCCCGCTCGTCTTGGACCGCACCAGATATCGGCCGACCCGGGCGCAACGCCTCTGGCTCGCCCTGACCCACGGCCGATGCTCCCGACCCGGCTGCAACCGGCTCGCGATCACCGCCGACCTCGACCACGACCACGCCTGGGCACACAACGGCCCGACGAACCCCGACAACCTCTGCCCCCTCTGCCGAGGCGACCACACCCTCAAACACGCCACCCGATACACCCAGACCAAGAACCCCGACCACAGCGTCACCTGGGCAAGCCCCACCGGCCGCACCTACACCGACCCACCACCCTTCTGACGATCTGCGAGCCCTGGAGTGCCGAGTCCCTTCCGATCCCCGAACCCGTCCCGAGCCTCACGGCACCCATGAGGTTCGGGTGACCGGCGCGAAGTGGCGCTTGCCGGTCGTAATCACACGGCGCTTGCCGGTCGCAGACCTGTGATGACTCGCGGCGCGCGACGTTCAGTGCGCAGCGCCCGCAGCGCCCGCAGCGCCCACGGTGGCACCGGGAGGCGCGGTCGTGCAGCCGTTCAGGAGGCGAATACATAGCCCCGACAGAGAGTGTCGCCCACGCGAATCGCGGAGTGTCGCCGTGCCGCCCGACTCAGTTCGCGCGCTGCTCGCCTCGCGTACTCGCCGAGCCGAAGGCCGCGATGCGCGCGCTCGCCTCGGGCGTCGCGAAGGCTGCGCCGATCGTGCGCGCCTCGTCGTCGAGCGCTTCGGCGAAGGGCCGCTCGAGACCCGAGCGCACGAGGCGCTTCGCCTGTCCGAACGCGGCGGTCGCGCCGTCGAGCCACGACTGCGCGATCTCGCGCGCCCGCGCCTCGAGCGCCTCGGGCGCGACGACCTCGGTCACGAGCCCCCACTCGAGCGCCTCGGCGGCCGAGAGGGTGCGCGAGGTGAGCGTGAGTTCGAGGGCGCGCCGGGTGCCGACGGCCTCGGGCAACAGGGTGCTGACCCCGCAGTCGGGCGTGAGCGCGACATCCGCATATCTGCTCGCGAACGTCGCACGCTCGGAGGCGACGACGAGATCGGCGACGAGCATGAAGCCGAGCCCTCCGCCGGCGACGGGGCCCTGCACCGCCGCGACGATCGGCTTGGCGCTCTCACGCAGCGTGCGGTGCCCGTCGTGGATCGCGTCGGCGAGCGCCGTGATCGTCGCGGAGGCACCCGCCGCACCGGAGGCACCGGAGACACCGGAGGCACCCGAGGCACCCGCTGCGAGCTCCGACATCGCCCGCACATCGCCGCCCGCGCAGAATGCGCGGCCGTTGGCGTCGAAGAGCACCGCACCGATGTCGTCGCGTTCGGCGATCTCGTGCGCGAGCGCCTGCCAGCGCGCGATCGCGTCGGGGTCGACGGCGTTCAGCCGGTTCGGACGGTTGAGGGTGAGTCGGGCGAGTCCGCCCGAGACCTCGAACAGGATCGCGTCATCGCTCATGCTGCTGAAGTGTAGCGGCGTACGATGCCAACGGAGCACGCCGCCAGCGCCGCTCGCCCGTCAGACGCCGAAGTTCGCGCTCGGTGCGACGAGCCGCTCGATGAGCCCGGTGTCGGTGAAGCTCACGACCATCACGGCGAGGTTCCGAGGCTCGGTCGGCGCCTCGGGTCGCGGCGGCAGGGCGACGATGCCGATGCGCGAGATCACGCTCGTGCGCCCGCTGGTCGGATCGGTGTACGGCGGCGAGGTCTCGACCCCGATCGTGAGGGCGGTGGCCGGGTCGCCGACGCGCACGCCGGTCGCGGCGCCGACCCCCGCCACCGTCGCGATCGGCAGGGCTCCGGCGGACGGACCCGACACGAACACGTAGTGGTTCGGGTTCTCGGGCGCCCCGCCGGGCGGGTCGGTCTCGGTATCGAAGAGGCGCAGGTCGCCCCACACGTGGTCGATGCCGCTCGGCGTCTCGATGCCGCCGGCGTTCGGGGTGTCGACGGGTGCGCCCAGGTAGGTTCTGAGGCCTGCGACCACCTCGGCCGTCGGCTGGAAGTAGTCGAAGCTCGCGAGCGCCGTGCCGTCGGCGCCCAGCACGGTGATCACCTCGGCAGAGAAGGCGATGGATGCCGCGACCGGCGCCTCGGGGGTTGGCGGCGGTGTGCTCGGGGCGGGACTCGCTGCGCTCGGCGACGGCGACGACGACGGTGCGCCGCCCGGCACGCAGGCCGAGAGCGCGGTGAGGGCGGCGAGCGCGATGGCGATGGCGAGTGCATTCCGCTTCATGGCGTCACCCTATTGGGTGTCGTCGCGCAGCGCCTCGGGGCGCGCACCGAGCCGGCGGCCGGCGGGCTGGCCGCCGGGCCGACGGTCGCTCGGCCGGCGCGGCGTCACCCGGCGGCGCCGTGCGCCTGCTCGAGTCGCGAGGCGCGTGCCACGAGCACGTCGAGCACCGTGCGAACGGCGAGGCGCTCCGCGACATCCGGACGCACCAACGCGACGATCTGCCGACTGGATGCCACGCCGCGCAGCGGCTTCAAGACGATCGAATCGGGCACCGCGCCGCTCGTGAACCTCGGCACGAACGCGATGCCGAGGCCCGCCTCGATGAACGCCTCGATGATGCGCATGTCGCTGAAGCGCTGGCTCACGGTGGCGCGCTGCCCGGCCCGCTGCTCGATCGCGTGCAGAATGCGCTCGAACGGGAAGCCGGGCGGCACGCCGAGCCAGGTCTCGCCCACGAGGTCGGACGGCGTCAGGTGCGCCCGGCCGGCGAGGCGATGGTCGGCGGGCAGGCCGATGTCGAGCGGTTCGGTCAGCAGCGGCACGGCCTTCAGCCCGCGGCCGCCCCACGGCAGCACGCCGGGCATGGTGTGTGCGAGCACGATGTCGAAGTCGCTCGTGAGGTCGGCGAACTCGGCGAGCTCGGGGTCGAGGTCGGTCGCGTGCACGACGAGTCCGGCGATCTGTGCGAGATCGGCGAGCACGGCCGGCAGCAGGGTCGCGCCGATCGTCGGGAAGGTGAGCAGCGACACCTCGCCGCCCGGAGCGTTGCGGAACTCGTCCCACAGGGCGGTGGCGCGTTCGAGGGCGATCGCGACGTCGGCGGCGCTCCGCGCGAGCGCGTGGCCGGCGCTCGTCAGCACGACACCGCGCCCGCTGCGTTCGGTGAGGGGCATTCCGGCCTCGCGTTCGAGCACTTTGAGCTGCTGCGACACGGCCGACGGGGTGCGTCCGGTGGCCTCGGCCACCGCGGTCACGCTGCCGCGCTCGGCGAGTTCGCGCAAGAGGTCGAGTCGACGTACGTCCATGAAGCCAGCCTACAAGGTCATTGTAGAATTGTGAGCTTGTGCTGCAAGATCATTCGCGGTTCAATTGAGGTGTCGAACACGTGCAATGGGGCATCGCAGCTCGATCACCCGCTCGTCTTCGAAAGGATCCACCATGCTCAGCCTCATCGTGCTTCTCAGCGTCGTTTCCGTCGCCGCAATCGTCGGCTCCATCGTCGTCACCGCACGCGACGGCTACCGCCGTCAGCCGCGAGAGACGTTCGCGCGCACCGTCTAGGGCGCGATCCCCGGGGGTCCGTTCCCCGGACAGAAGGGCCGCCGCGCAGGGGAGGGACACCCTGCGAGGTGGCCCTTCGTCGTGTCGCTCGTCGTCGTCGTACATGAGCCGATATCGTGTGCCGCAGATGACTCGTCTGGGGGAACGATGGCGCATGTGGTGGCGACCGGCGCGGGCAAGGCCATGATGGAGCGTCGGGCCGACCCGACGCACGACTACATACTGCAGCTCACCGGCAAGGTGCGGCCACGCGTGCTCTTCGTCGGCACGGCGACCGGCGACGACGCCGCGTACATTCTGAGTTTCTACACGACGTACGACTCCGACCGCTGCGCACCGCATCACCTGCCGCTCTTCCACCGGGCGGTCGACGACCTCGCCGGGTTCGTGAAGGGGTTCGACGTCATCCACGTCGGCGGCGGCAACACCGCCAACATGCTCGACGTGTGGAAGCGCCAGGGCCTCGACGAGATCATGCGCGAGATGTGGCAGGACCCGAACTCGAACACCGTCTTCACGGGCGGCTCGGCCGGCGGCATCTGCTGGTTCGAGGGCGGCACGACCGACAGCTACGGGCCCACCCTGCAGGTGCTGCCCGAGGGCCTCGGCTTTCTGCACGGCAGCTTCTGCCCGCACTACGACGCCGAAGACCAGCGGCAGCCGCTGTTCCACGCGGCGCTGCTCAGCGGTGAACTCCCCGCGGGCTACGCGGTCGGCAACCTGCAGTCGCTGCACTTCGAGGGCTCCGAGTTCGTGACCGCGATCAGCCCCGTCGACGACCCGCTGGCCCTCGAGGTCGAGGCGGTTGGCGGCCGGATCGTCGAGACGAAGCTGCCGACCACGGTGCTTGCGAGCACCGGCCCGATCGTGACGGGTCCCTCATCGTGAACGACAACGTCTGGATCCTCGTCGCCCAGCTGATCGTCGTCATCCTCGCGATCTTCATGGGCACCCGCACGAGCGGGATCGGCCTCGGCGTCTGGGGCCTCGTCGGCGTTGCGGTGCTCGTCTTCGGATTCCAGACCGCTCCCGGCAGCGCGCCCGTCGACGCGGTGTTCATCGTGCTCACGGTCATCACCGCGGCATCCGTCATGCAAGCCGCCGGAGGCATCGACTGGATGGTGTCGGTCGCGGCGAAGGCGATCAAGTCGCGGCCGAAGTCGGTCGTGTTCCTCGCGCCGGCGATGTCGTTCCTCTTCACCGTGGGCGCCGGCACCGGCAACATCTTCTACCCGCTGCTGCCCGTCATCTACGACGTGTCGTACGACCAGAAGATCCGGCCCGAGCGCGCGCTGTCGGTCTCGGCCGTCGCCTCGCAGGTCGGGATCCTGTGCAGCCCGGTCTCGGCGGCGACCGCGTCGATGGTGGTGCTGCTCGCGCCGAGCGGCGTCGACCTCGGGCAAGTGCTGCTCATCATGTGGCCCGCCTCGATCGTCGGGCTCTTCCTCGCGTCGCTCGTCATGTTGAAGCACGGCAAGGATCTCGACGACGACCCCGAGTTCCAGCGGCGACTCGCCGAGCACCTCATCAAGCCGCCGGCGGAAGACACGACCGAGCGCGAGCTGCCGCGCAGCGCGGTGCTCTCCGCCTCGATCTTCCTCGCCGGCGTCGCGTTCATCGTCGCGATGGGCCTCTTCGAGGGCCTCCGCCCGATCATCGGCACCGACGACGACGGCGACCCCGTGCGTGTCTCGGTGACGGTCATCATCGAGGTCACGATGGGTGTCATCGCGGCGCTCATCTTCGTCACCTGCAAGGTCAAGTCGGCCGATGTGCCGAAGCAGTCGACGTTCCCCGCCGGTATGGTCGGCGCATTCGCGCTCTTCGGCATCGCGTGGCTCGCCAACACCTTCGTCGCCAACAACAACCAGCTCATCGTCGACGGGCTCGGTGCGCTCGTGTCGGGGTCGTCGGCGTTCTTCGGCGCCCTGCTGTTCGCCCTCGCCCTGTTCCTCGTGGCGATGCTCACGACGAGCCAGTCGAGCGCGACGAATGCGATCGTGCCGATCGGCCTCGCGATCGGGCTGCCCGCATCCCTGCTCGTGGGCCTCTGGCCATCGGCGATGGGCATGTACACGCTGCCGGCGAACGGTTCGCAGGTCGCGACGGCCGCGTTCGACCAGACCGGTACGACCAGGCTCGGCAAGTTCGTGTTCGACCACTCGTTCCAGCTGCCGAACCTCGTGTACGTCGTCTCGGCGATGATCGTCGGCGTGGCGCTCTCGTTCGTCGTCGTCTGACCCGGTCGTCGCGATGGCAGAGGCGGTCGCCGGCGCCGTTCCACACCGAATCGAGGGGTGGATGTCGCGGGGCCGCCGCACCCCGCTGCAGAATCCTCCCCTTCCTCTCAGGCAACCGGGTCGTAGAGTATTCGGGTGACCCTCCGAGAGCCTCAGCCCATCGCCGCCGCGCGCGCACAGTTGATCGACTTCATCGCGGCCGACGCGGTGTTCCACGGGGACTTCACCCTGACGAGCGGCAAGAAGGCCACGTACTACGTCGACCTTCGCAAGGTCAGCCTCGACCACCGGGTGGCCCCCCTCATCGGACAGGTCATGATCGACCTCATCAAAGACGTGCCCGACGTGGTCGCCGTCGGCGGCATGACCATGGGCGCCGACCCGATCGCCGCGGCCGTGCTGCACCAGGGCGCAGCACAGGGCCTCGCCTACGACGCGTTCGTCGTGCGCAAAGAGCCGAAAGACCACGGTCGCGGCAAGCAGGTCGAGGGTCCCGACCTCGCCGGCAAGCGCGTCATCGTGCTCGAAGACACCTCGACGACCGGCGGATCGCCGATCAAGGCGATCGAGGCGCTGCGCAAGGTCGGCGCCGAGGTCGTCGCCGTCGCCGTCGTCGTCGATCGGGCGACCGGCGCCCGAGAGGTCATCGAAGCAGAAGGCGTGCCCTACCTGTACGCTATCGGGTTGGAAGACCTGGGGTTGGACTGATGAGCAGCGACGGGATGGGACTGGGGGGCGACGGCGCCGATTGGCTGCTCGCCCAGCTGGCGGGCGGCGACGTGTCGCGCCGCGATGTTCAGCCGCCACCCGTCGCGCCGCCTGCCCCACCCGCGCAGCCGGTCGCGCCGGCAGCCCCTCCCGCGCTGCGCACCCCCGCTCCGCGTCGAGAAGAGATGCTCGACTGGTTCTCAGAGGCGCCCGCCCCGCAGCCCGACGCCGCGACTCGAGAGCTTCCCGTGGTCGGCTCACCGGTGCCGCCCACGCCGGCACCGCAGGCGACGCCGGCCGCGGCCGCTGCTCCTGGTGCTCCCGGTGAGCCTGGTGCTCCCGGTGCTCCAGCCGCCTCCGCGCCGGCATGGACGCCGCCGTTCGCGGTGAGCCGGCCCCAGCAGCCGCCCGCTGCAGCCCCTGTCTATCTCACCGCGGTCGAGCCGCCCGTCGGCGCACCGGCTCCGCCGGCCGCGCCCGCCGTCTGGCCGCCGGCATCGCCCGCCGCCCAGCCGCCGGTTGCGCCTGTGGCGGCACCGGCACCCGCGCCGGCACCCGCGCCGTCGCCTTCTGGACGCCCTGCCGGCCCTCCCGGCCCTCCCGGACCGGTGACGCCCACCGCGCCGTTCGCACTCACGTGGAGTGCAGACGAACTCGAATCGGAAGACGCGATCCGGGCGGCGTTCCGCAGCCTGTCGGAGCCGCAGTCGCCGTCGACGGGCGGCCACGGAGCATCCACTGCACCGATCGCGCCGGCTGCGCCGGCTGCCCAGCCGGTCGTACCGCCGACTCAGCCGGTCGCGCCGGCGACCGCGGCGACGGTCGACGAGTCGCCGTTCGCGGGATTCGCGCCGCCGCCCGTCGCGCGGCAGTCGTTCACCCCGGTTTCCACTCCGAGCGAGGCGGTCGCCGCGGCCGAGCCGGCCCTGCCGGTGCATCCGACATCGCCGCCCGCCGCACCGCCCGGATGGGGCGACCGCCGACCCCGCACTGCCGCCGCCGCCGCACCGCCGCCCGCCGAGCCGGCACTCGCCGAGCCGCCGGCCGCGCCGACACCCGCCGCCGCTCGATTCGATCACGAATTGTGGGCTGCGCTCAATGAGTCCGAGCAGCCGTCGGCATTCGCGCAGCCGGCGCCGACCGCGCAGCCGGCACCGCCGGTTCCACCCGCATACGTCGCGCCGTCTGCATACGTCGCTCCCGCGCCCGCTCAAGCCGCGCCACCTGCGCAGCCCGCCGCGCCGGCCGAGCCCGTCGCATCGGTCGAGCCCGTGGCGCCTCAGGTCGCACCGGCGGCACCGCGCGTCGAGCGCGACCGGTTCGCCGCGTTCGCTGCCGACACCACCGATCCGTTCGCGGCACTCAACGAAACGAGAGTCGTTCCCGTGCAGCAGGCCGCACCGGTCGCCCCCGTGACCCCCGTGGCCCCGGTTGTGCCCGTCGCGCCGGTCGCGTCGCCCGAACCCCGGCCCTTCGCTTCGGCGCCGGCCGAGTCCGACCGTCGAAGCGGGTTCCCGATGCTCGAGGTTCGCGGAGTCGCCGACGATCGCGTGAACGCCGTCGTCAGCGCACCCGCTCGAGAGGCGAGTGCGTTCAACACCACGCCGTTCCCCGCATTCGCCTCGGCTTCCGGTGGCGGCGCGGGCGGCGACAACGACCCGACGCGCGAGCCGCCCGCGCCCGTCGACGATCTGCTCGCCTCGCTCGGCGGCGGCGGTGCGCCGCGCGGTCGCGGTGCCGTACCGCCGGCGGCCGGTGGTGCGGCCGGTGGCGGCGGCTTCGGCGCGAACCCGCCGACAGCGCCGGTGCCCTCGGGTCTCGATGCGCTCGGTCTCGGTTTCGACGACGAAGCGGATGACGCGGACGCGTACGACGACGCCGAGCAGCCTTCGGCCTTCGACGACCGTGAGGCGGCGGGCATCCGCGGCCGGTTCTTCGGCCGCGGCGCGGTCGACCCCGAGCCGTCGTTCGACGACGATGACGATGACTCGTCGATCGCGCGCGAGATGGCCGAGAAGGGGTATTTCTGGAACCTCACACCCGACCCCAACGCATCCGACCCGAAAGACAGCCCCGAGTCGGTGGCGAGCGCGCTGCTGGCTGAGTCGGGCGCCGGCGCATCCGAGCAGGGGGAAGAGTTCGACCAGGCCGAAGCGTCCGATGAGTTCGCCATCGACCCCGAATGGGCGTTCCCCGGCCAGGCCGCACCGGCGAGGACCGAGCAGTTCGAGGCATCCGATGACGATTCGCTGAGCGCGCTCTTCGGGGCGTCGGGTGCGACGCCGGCGACGGGCCACGACCCGCTCAGCGGCCAGCGCGTCGTGAACGATCCCTTCGCCTCGCCCTTCGGCGGTGACGCAGGCGGCGGCTTCGCGACCGCACCGATGCCCGGCCACGTGAACGGCGGCGTCGGCCCGCAGCGGACCGGTGGCGGCAACGTCGGCGGTGGCTCAGGCGGCCCGGGTGGCCCGGGTGGCCCGGGTGGCAGCGGCCGCTCGGGGGGCAGCGGCGGCTCAGGCGCGGGCACACCGCCGGCGCCGAAGGGCAGCACCCGCACCCGCACGTTGATCTGGGTCGCGGGCGGACTCGTCGTGCTGCTCGTGCTCGTCGGACTCTATTATCTGGGCACGATGCTCTCGGGCGGCGGCGGTGCGAACGAGGCAGCCGGTGGCAGCCCGTCCGCGAGCTCGTCCGAGACGCCGGTCGAGGCGCCCACCGCGCCGCAACCCGCCGGCGTGCACGCATGGAACACCCTCTTCGGCGGCGAGTGCATCGAGCCGTTCGAATCCGTCTGGGTCGAGGAGTTCACCGTCGTCGACTGCACGACCCCGCACGCCGCGCAACTCGTCTATCGGGGCACGTTGCCCGGCGATGAGGCCGCGCCGTTCCCGGGCGAGGCCGCGCTCACCGAGCAGATGCCGGTGCTGTGCCGGGCGGCGGGCGTCTTCGACCCCGCACTCGTCGCGGGCATCCCCGATCTGCAGGTGCAGGGCAGCTTCCCCGTGACCGAAGAGCAGTGGGCCGAAGGCCAGCGCAGCTACTACTGCTTCGCGAACCGCGCGGGCGGCGAGCCGCTCACCGGGCCGATCAACGGCCCCGGCCCCGCGCCTGCGGCCTGACGACATGAGACCCGATGACGACGGCACCGCGATCGACGCCGGCACCGGCATCGCGCGCGGCCGGGTCGTCGTCATCGGCTCGCTGAACGTCGACTCGACGAGTTACGTCGCCGCATTCCCGGCGCCCGGCGAGACGATCCTCGCCCGCGACTTCAACGTCGCGCTCGGTGGCAAGGGCGCGAACCAGGCCGTCGCGGCACACGTCGCCGGGGCCGCGGTCGAGTTCGTCGCCTGCGTCGGCGACGACGCGAGCGGCAGCTTCGCGCGCGACACGCTCGAACGGCTCGGGGTCGCGACCGCCGCGATCCTGCGCATTCCGGATGCCGCGACCGGCGTCGCCCAGATCACCGTCGCCGATTCGGGCGAGAACACCGTGATCGTCACCGGCGGTGCGAATCTCGCTCTCACCCCGGCCGTCGTCGACGCCCAGCGCGACCGCGTCGCCGGAGCGACGGTGGTGCTCACGCAGGGCGAGCTGCCGCCGGCGACGATCGATCGCCTCGCGGCGGTCGCGACCACGCTCGGCACCCGCTTCGTGTTGAACCTCGCGCCGCCCGCGCCGGTCTCGGCCGCCACCCTGTCGGTCGCCGATCCGCTCGTGCTGAACGAGCACGAGGCGCGCGCGGTCGGCATCGGCACGGATGCCCCGGCGGGCGCGTCACTCGACGAGTGGCGAGACCTCGCGGCATCCGCTGCCGGCGGCATCGCCCGCTCGATCGTCGTGACGCTCGGCGCGGCCGGTGCCGTCGCGGCGGACGCGACCGGCTCGTGGCAGGCGCCCGCGCCGCGCGTGACCGCGGTCGACACGACAGGCGCGGGCGACGGGTTCACGGGCACGCTCGCGGCGTTCCTCGCCGAGGGGCGCGCCCTGCCCGACGCGCTCGGCATCGCCGTCGCCGCCGGCGCGCTCGCCGTTCAGGCGCGCGGCACGGTCGGCTCCTACGCGCCCCGCGCCCAGGTGCTCGCAGCGGCCGGCGAAGATTCGACGAGAGAGTGAGCGTGCGATGCCCATCCCCGTGATCATCGACTGCGACCCCGGACACGATGACGTCTTCGCGTTGTGGCTCGCCGCGGGGCATCCGTCGCTCGATCTCGTGGCCGTCACGACCGTGGGCGGCAACGCTCCGCTCGAGCATACGACCCGGAATGCGCGGATCGCGCTGACCGTCGCCGGCGTGACCGGCGTGCCGGTCGCCGCCGGTGCCGCCGCGCCGCTCGAGCGGCCGCTGAAGACGGCCGAGTGGATCCACGGCGACAACGGCCTCGGCGGGCCCGAACTGCCGGAACCGACCGTACCGCTCGACCCGCGCTCGGCGACCGAGCTCATCGCCGACACGCTCACGGCATCGGCCGAGCCGGTTGCGATCATCGCCACGGGCCCCATTACGAACATCGCGATCCTGCTGCGCGATCGACCGGAGCTCGCCGAGCGCATCCGCGAGATCGTCTGGATGGGCGGCTCGACCGAGCGCGGCAATGCGACGCCGTACGCCGAGTTCAACGCCCTCGTCGACCCCGAGGCGCTCGATCTCGTGCTGCGCAGTGGCGTGCGGTTCACGATGGTCGGGTTGAACACCACGCATCTCGCGCTCGTCACGCCGGCCGTGCGCGAGCGGATCCGGTCGCTCGGCACCCGCACCGCGGCGTTCGGCGACGAGCTGTTCGAGTTCTTCTGCCGCACGAACGACGAGGTCTTCGGCATGCCCGACGGGCCACTGCACGACCCGGTCGCGGTGGCCGTGCTCGCCGACCCGGGTTGCGTCGAACTGCGCCGCACTCGGCTCGATGTCGAACTCGTCGGCACCGTGACGGTCGGGGCGACGAGCGTCGACCTCGACGGCCGGCTCGGGCGCGAATCCAACGCCTGGGTCGCGGTGGCGCTCGACGTCGACCGGTTCTGGACGGGCGTCGCGGCGGCCGTCGCCCGGCTCGAGTAACTGCGCGGCCCGAGTGACTGCGCGGCTCGCGGCGTCGGCGTAGAGTGACCGGTATCGCAGGGAGGCCGGGCATGGACTGGACATTCTGGCTGGGCATCGTCGTCATCGCCGTGCTGTGGGGCGTGACGCAGTGGGTGTTCTCGTTTCGGCGGCACTCCGAGAAGCAGCGCGGTGCCGACCGCGAGGCCGCAGACGCGATGATCGACGTCGAGCGCGGTAAGGAGCAGGGCCGCTACTGGTCGGGCTTCGGCGGCTGAGCAGCACCTGCGCAGCGACTGGGCAGCCGCTCGGCTACAGCTCGGTCTCGGCCGGTGCCACGGCGACGAGGTCGGCCACGCCGTCGAGGATCTCGTCGGGCCGGAACGGATACTTCTCGATCTCGGCCTGATCGCTGATGCCCGTCAGCACGAGGATCGTGTGCAGGCCCGCCTCGATGCCCGCGACGATGTCGGTGTCCATGCGGTCGCCGATCATCGCGGTGTTCTCGGAGTGCGCGCCGATCTTGTTGAGCGCCGAACGGAACATCATCGGGTTCGGCTTGCCGACCACGTAGGGCTCCCTGCCCGTGGCCTTCGTGATGAGGGCGGCGATCGCTCCGGTCGCCGGCAGCGGGCCGTCGGCCGAGGGACCGGTCGCATCGGGGTTCGTCACGATGAATCGTGCGCCCTTGTCGATCAGCCGGATCGCCTTCGTGATCGCCTCGAACGAGTAGTTGCGGGTCTCGCCGACGACGACGTAGTCGGGGTCGGTCTCGGTCATCACGAAGCCCGCGTGGTGCAGCGCCGTGAGAATACCGGCCTCGCCGATCACGAACGCCGAGCCTCCCGGCAGCTGAGACTTCAAGAAGTCGGCGGTCGCGAGCGCGCTCGTCCAGATGCGGTCTTCGGGCACGTTCAGGCCGCTCGAGCGCAGCCGCGCCGAGAGGTCGCGCGCGGTGAAGATCGAGTTGTTCGTGAGCACGAGGTAGGGGGTGCCCGCGTCCTCCCACTGCTGCAGCAGCTCGGCGGCACCCGGCAGGGCGTGGTTCTCGTGGACGAGCACGCCGTCCATGTCGGTCAGCCAGCACTCGACTTCTTCACGTCGTGACATGTCACCAGCCTAGGCCGCGCAGATCACCGGTCGATGTCGAATGGATGTCGCGTGGTCGCACACCGCCCGACCGCGCCCGTGCGGCGCGCGCTACGCAGAGACCCAGATGGCGGCGGCGACCTCGCGTTCGAGCATCAGCTCCACGGCGCGTCCGGAGACCAGTGCGGTGACGAGCAGGCGTTCGGGCGAAGCATCCGTCACCTCGATCTCGATGCCGGGCCCGACGCCCGACTCGTCGAGTTCGCGCAGTACCGAGGGGTCGCGGTCGCTGATGCGCAGCACCGTGCCGCGGTGCGCGGTCGGGGCGTCGGCGAGCAGCAGGGCCGGCTCGCGCGCGAGCACGCCGTCTGACGAGGGGATGGGGTCGCCGTGCGGGTCGTGCGACGGCCGCCCGAGCCGGGCGTCGATCGCCTCGAGCAGTCGGTCGGAGATCGAGTGCTCGAGGATCTCGGCCTCGTCGTGCACCTCGTGCCAGCCGTAGCCCATCTCTTGCACGAGCCAGGTCTCGATCAGTCGATGCCGGCGCACGACCGCGAGCGCGCGCGCGGTGCCGGCCTCGGTGAGCCGCACCGCCCCGTAGGGCACGTGCGAGACGAGCCCCTGCGCCGCCATCTTCTTCACCATCTCGGTGACCGACGAGGGCGCCACACCGAGCTTGCCGGCGAGCACCGAGGGCGTGATGGGGTCGGGCTGCCACTCGGTGTGCGAGTACACCGTCTTCAGGTAGTCCTCGATCGCGGGGCTGGTGCTGGGCATCGCCTCCAGACTATCGGGCGGTGCTCACCCGGCCGCGCCTCACGCCCCCGTGAACACGAGCCAGAGCAGCACGCCGTTCAGCGTGATGAGAAAGACGGATGCCGCGACCCCGGCCGTCGTCGTCGCCCAGTGGTTCCTCCACCGGCCGAGCACACCGGCCTTGGCGGTGAGCGCCACGAGCGGCACGAGGGCGAACGGGATGCCGAACGACAGCACGACCTGGCTCAGCACGAGCGAGAGGGTCGGGTCGAAACCGAGCCAGAGGATCGTCAGGGCGGGGATCAGCGTGACGAGTCGGCGGAGGATCAGCGGCACCCGCACGTGCAGCAGCCCATGCATGATCTCGGCGCCGGCGTACGCGCCGACCGAGGTCGAGGCGAGGCCCGAGGCGAGCAGGCCGACCGCGAACAGGGTCGCGATGACGGGACCGAGTGCGACCCCGAGCGCCGCGTAGGCGCCCTCGAGGCTGTCGGTGCCCTCGACGCCCGCGAGGTTCACCGCAGCGAGCAGCAGGATGCAGAGGTTCACGGTGCCGGCGATCGCCATCGCGATCGAGACGTCCCATCGGGTGGCCCGCAGCAGCAGCCCCGTCGGCACGTCGGTCGCGGTGCCGGGCAGCAGCTCGGGGGCCTCGGAGCGGCGGCTGATGCCGAAGCCGTGCCACGCGGCCTTCGGGCCCGCAGCCCCGGGCGACGTCGACAGCGGGGCCGCGCGCCGGGTGACGAAGCGGTCGCGGCTGAGGGCCGAGTGCGCGTAGATCGCGTGCGGCATGATCGTCGCGCCGAGAATCGACGCGGCGAGCAGCACCGAGTTGGCGTCGGCGAAGCGGGGCACGAGGCCGGCGAGGAGCCCTGCCGGGTCGGGTGGCGCGACGAAGACGCCGACGGTGAAGCCGATGGCGATGATGAGGAGCAGCCCCATGATCACAGACTCGAAGGTGCGCGGGCCGCGCCGCGACTGGAGGATGAGCAGCCCGATCGAGACGGCGCCGGTGATGAGCCCGCCCCACACGAGCGGCACGCCGAAGAGCAGGTTGAGCGCCACAGCGCCGCCGATGACCTCGGCGAGGTCGGTCGCCATCGCGACGAGCTCGGCCTGCAGCCAGTACGCGCGTCGCCCCCACCGGTTGCGGATGCGACCGCCGAGCACCTCGGGCAGGCTGCGTCCGGTGACGATGCCGAGCTTCGCCGAGAGGTACTGGATCAGCCACGCCATCACGTTGCCGAGCACGACGACCCAGACCAGCAGGTAGCCGTACTGCGCGCCTGCGGTCATGTTGCTCGCGACGTTGCCGGGGTCGAGATAGGCGACGCCGGCGACGAGCGCGGGGCCGATCAGCCAGGCGACACGGGGCACGGATGCCGCGCGCTCGCGCTGGCCGGCGGTGCCGGGCCCGACCTCGCTCTCGAGTGCGCTGCGGTTCGCGGGCATCTCTTCGTCGAGCGTTTTCGGCATGCCTAAAATCTAGCAAAATTTCGGCGCACCGAAAAGTCTGACGACGGCCCGGTTCCCGTCGAGGTCGGCGATGGGAGGCGAAGGGACGGGCTACCGTGAGTGCGTGAGTGAACAACCGAATGACGCGGATGTCTCGGCGCCCGCGCTGATGCACGGCGTCGGGCCGTGGCCCGGCGGCGAGTCGGAGTGGCCGGGCGACCCGCACTTCGACCCCGAGCTGCTCGAGCACGGCGACACCCGCAACGTCATCGACCGCTACCGGTACTGGCGCATGGACGCGATCGTCGCCGATCTCGACGAGCACCGGCACCCGTTCCACGTCGCTATCGAGAACTGGCAGCACGACATGAACATCGGCTCGATCGTGCGGAGCGCCAACGCGTTCGCCGCCGACACCGTGCACATCATCGGCCGCCGCCGCTGGAACAAGCGGGGCGCGATGGTCACCGATCGCTACCAGCACGTCGTCTACCACCCGGATGTCGCGGCGTTCACGCTGTGGGCGCACGAGGCATCCGTGCCCGTGATCGCCGTCGACAATGTCGACGGCTCCGTGCCGATCGAGGCGTTCGCCTGGCCCGAGCGCTGCGTGCTGCTCTTCGGGCAGGAGGGGCCGGGGCTCTCGCCCGAGGCGACTGAGGCCGCCGACGCGATCGTCGAGATCACGCAGTACGGCTCGACACGCTCGCTGAACGCGAGCGCCGCCGCGGCGATCGCCATGCACTCGTGGGTGCTGACGCACGCAGTGCCGCCGGCGGGTTCGTTGATCGAGTAGCGAGCGCCAGCGAGCGTATCGAGATCAGCCGACCTGTAGTGGGTCTCGATACGCTCCTTCGTCGCTACTCGACCACCGGACGGCGCATGCCAGACTTGGCTCGATGACGGTCATCGACAACGCGATCTACCGCGACGGCACGCGTGTCGCGACTCCGACGAGCCTCGACGAGACGTTCGAGCGGCGTGCCGAGCACGGCGGCTTCGCGTGGATCGGACTCTACCGGCCCACCGATGCCGAACTCAGCGCCGTCGCCCAGGAGTTCGGCCTGCACCAGCTCGCCGTGGAGGACACCCGCAAGGGGCACCAGCGGGCCAAGCTCGAGCGCTACGGCGACACGCTCTTCGTGGTGCTGCGGCCGGCGCGGTACCTCGACGAGGTCGAGCAGGTGGAATTCGGCGAGCTGCACGTCTTCATCGGGCCCGACTTCGCGATCACGATCCGCCATGCGGAGTCGCCGAACCTCGCGCGAGTGCGACACCGCCTCGAATCCACTCCCGAGCTGCTCGCGAAGGGGCCTGAGGCCGTGCTCTACGCCGTGCTCGACGAGGTCGTCGACGAGTACTCGCCGGTCGACCTCGGTCTCGAGAACGACATCGACGAGATCGAGGAGCAGCTCTTCTCGGGCGACCCGGTCGTCACGAGGCGCATCTACGACCTCGCGAGCGAGGTCATGGAGTTCCAACGCGCGACCCGGCCGCTCGTCGGCATGTTCGACGCGCTCGAGCGCGGCTTCGAGAAGTACGCCATCGACCTCGAACTGCAGCGGTACCTGCGCGACGTGAAAGACCACGTCATCCGCATCGTCGAGCGCGGCGACACGTTCCGCCAGTTGCTGCAGAACGCCCTGCAGGTGCACTCCGCGCTCGTCGCGCAGCGGCAGAACGAGGAGACGAGGGTGCTCTCCGAGGCCGCCGTCGCCCAGAGCGAGCAGGCCAAGAAGGTCTCGAGCTGGGCGGCGATCATCTTCGCGCCCACGCTCATCGCCGGCATCTACGGCATGAACTTCACGCACATGCCCGAACTCGACGAGCCGTGGGGCTATCCGGTCGCGGTCGCGCTCATGGTCGCCTTCGCGGGCGTGTTGTACGGGCTCTTCAAGCGCAAGGGCTGGCTCTGAGCGTCGTCTTCACGCACCCACTTCGCGCGGGCTCTTCCCGCGGCATCCGTTCACGGTTAACGTTGGTGCATGACCGAGATCACCGACGATCTGCCCGCCCGACTGATGCATGAAGAGCACGCCGGATGGCGGGCCATCGTCGAGGGCCGGGGCGGTGAGCACTACCAGCGCGCGATGACCCGCGACGCCCTCATGATCGTCGACGGTGCCGCCTTCGGGCGCGACGAGATCCTCTCGGCGCTGCGCAGCGCGCCCCCGTGGGAGGAGTACCACCTGCACGAGCCGGCCGTGATCCGACTCGGCGACCGCGCCGGCATCCTCGTCTATCGGGCCGAGGCCCGGCGCGGTGACGACACCGTGAACCTCCGCATGTCGACGACCTACCTCATCGAGGGCGGCTCGTGGCGCGTGGCCGCGCACCAGCAGACCGCGGCCTGATCGGCCGAACACGGTGCACGTTGTCCCCTGCATTGGGGTACGCCGAACCCGTGGCACCGGCCTACCCTGAAAACGTGCGGTTGATCAGCAGGGGGACATGATCGACCCACGTGGGTGAGCCGCCGGGGGGACGGCTCGCCCGGGCACTGTGCCGACTCGGTGCCGGCTCAGTCGGTGCCGAGGTCGAACGCCGACGCCTCGTTCGCGGCATCCGTCGCGGCCTCGAGCTCGGTCTCGCCCGTGCCCGCGAGGATCTGCGCCGCGTCACCGAGCGAGAGGTCGCCGACGAGCGCGGCGGTCGCGCCGCCCACGAGGCCGAGGTGCGCGTACTGCTCGAGGCGGGCGCGCGAATCGGCGATGTCGAGGTTGCGCATGGTGAGCTGGCCGATGCGGTCTTCGGGACCGAAGGCCTGGTCGCCGACGCGCTCCATCGAGAGCTTCTCAGCCTGGTAACTGAGCGCCGGGCCGGTGGTGTTCATGATGGTGTAGTCGTCGCCGCGGCGGAGGCGCAGGGTGACCTCGCCCGTGACGGCCGAGGCGACCCAGCGCACGATCGACTCGCGGAGCATGAGCGATTGCGGGTCGAGCCAGCGGCCCTCGTACATGAGGCGCCCGAGACGGCGACCCTCGTTGTGGTAGTTCGCGATCGTGTCTTCGTTGTGGATCGCGTTCACGAGGCGCTCGTAGGCGATGTGCAGCAGGGCCATGCCCGGTGCCTCGTAGATGCCCCGCGACTTCGCCTCGATGATGCGGTTCTCGATCTGATCGCTCATGCCGAGCCCGTGACGGCCGCCGATGGCGTTGGCCTCGAGCACGAGCGCGACCGCGTCGTCGAACCGCACGCCGTTGAGGGCCACCGGGCGACCCTGCTCGAACGTGACGGTGACGTCTTCGGCGGCGATCTCGACCGACTCGTCCCAGAACTTCACGCCCATGATCGGCTCGACCGTGGTGATGCCCTCGGAGAGCTCTTCGAGCACCTTCGCCTCGTGCGTGGCACCCCAGATGTTCGCGTCGGTCGAGTACGCCTTCTCGGCCGAGGCGCGGTAGGGCAGATCGCGCTGCAGCAGCCACTCGCTCATCTCGGCGCGGCCGCCGAGCTCGGTGACGAAGTCGGCGTCGAGCCACGGCTTGTAGATGCGCAGGCGCGGGTTGGCCATGAGACCGTAGCGGTAGAACCGCTCGATGTCGTTGCCCTTGTAGGTCGAACCGTCGCCCCAGATGTCGACGCCGTCTTCGAGCATCGCGCGCACGAGCAGCGTGCCCGTGACCGCGCGGCCGAGGGGCGTCGTGTTGAAGTACGCCCTGCCGCCCGAGCGGATGTGGAAGGCACCGCACTGCAGTGCGACGAGGCCCTCTTCGACGAGCGCGGCCCGGCAGTCGACGAGTCGCGAGATCTCGGCGCCGTACTCGATCGCGCGGCCGGGAACGGCCTCGACGTCGGGCTCGTCGGGCTGGCCGAGGTCGGCGGTGTAGGTGCAGGGCACCGCGCCCTTCTCTCGCATCCACGCGACCGCGACCGAGGTGTCGAGGCCGCCGGAGAAGGCGATGCCGACGCGTTCGCCGACGGGCAGGCTGGAGAGGACTTTCGACATGCCCTCCAGCCTACTTGGCGGCGTGTCCTTCGGCGGCGACGTCAGGGCCGGTCAGCGCGGACGCGAGGCGCTCTAGCCACGGCTCCGTGTGCGGCAATAGACTCGCGCCACCGGTCGAGCGGCAAACCAAGCCGCCGTTCGTCGCAGTGTCGCGACGGGCCGGGCCGTCGGCCGATCCGGCCCGCGGTACTCCAGTCGCAGTGAACGGAGACAGGGATGAAGAAGTCCAAACTCATCGGGGTGGCCTCAGCGGCAGCGCTCGCGGTCGGCCTCATCGGCGCCGCGGCGGCACCCGCCGCGGCCACCGGGCCGGAATCCGGTTATCTGGTGCTCGCGCCGCAGGGCAAGAGCACCGCGAAGGCCGAGGCACGCGTGGCCGCTGCAGGAGGCACCGTCGTGGCCTCCTACAGCCAGATCGGCGTGCTCGTCGTGCGGTCGACGAACACGGCGTTCGCCGCCAAGGTGGCCGGCGCCGGTGTCGAGTCGGTCGCCTCGACCGACGGGCTCGGCACGACGCTCATCGATGACGAGGCCACGGTGGCCGTCGACTCGAGCGCGGTCGAAACCATGGGCGACCCGACGGCCGAGCCGCTCTGGGGCCTGCAGTGGGACATGACGCAGATCGACGTCGCCCAGGCGCACGAGATCACGACGGGTGACCCGTCGGTCGTCGTCGGCGTGCTCGACTCCGGCATCGACGCGACGCACCCCGACCTCGCGACGCAGGTCGCGAAGAACCAGAGCGCTTCATGCATCGGCGGCGTCGTCGACACGAGCGAGGCGGCGTGGAGCCCCACGACCTCCGACCACGGCACGCACGTAGCCGGCACGATCGCCGCCGCCATCAACGGCGTCGGCATCGCGGGTGTCGCACCGGGCGTGAAGGTCGCCTCGGTCAAGGTCGTCAACGACGACGGGTACATCTACCCCGAGGCGGCGATCTGCGGGTACCTCTGGGCTGCCGACCACGGCATGCCCGTCACGAACAACAGCTACTTCATCGACCCGTGGGAGTTCAACTGCGTGAACGACCCGCGCCAGCGGCCGGTCTGGCAGGCCGTGCAGCGAGCACTCGCGTACTCCACGGCGAAGGGCACCCTCACGGTGGCGTCGGCTGGCAACAGCAACGTCGACCTGCAGCACAAGTTCGTCGACTCGTCGAGCCCGAACGACGGCAGCTACCCCGTCGAGGATCGCACCATCACTGGCGCGTGCCGCGATCTGCCGGCTGAGGCGCCGGGCGTCGTGACGGTCTCGGCCGTCGGCCCGACCGAGTTGAAGAGCTACTACTCGTCGTACGGCCAGGGCGTCGTCGACGTGACGGCTCCCGGCGGCGACACCCGGTTCCGCACCGGCGGGGCCTCGTCCACCATCTCCGACGCCGTGCTCTCCACGGTGCCCGGCGGCTGGGGCTACAAGCAGGGCACCTCGATGGCGGGACCGCACGCAGCCGGCGTCGCGGCGCTCGCCGTGTCGACGCACCCGGGCATCAAGCCGGGCGCGCTCGCGTCGCTGCTCGAGCGCAGCTCCGTGTCGCTGCCGTGCCCCGCGGGCGTGTACGAGCCGCGCCCGGGTTACCCGGCCGTCTGCACGGGCGGTGAGCGCAACGGCTTCTACGGAGCCGGCAACGTCAACGCGTTCAACGTCGTGAAGTAGCGAAACCGAGCGGATGTATCGCGCGCGAGGGGCCGGGCCGGACGGCCCGGCCCCTCGTGGTTCGGTCGCGCCGCCTCCTGAACCCGCGCGGGACCCCGCGATAAGGTGGAGTGTGACTGCAGACAACCCAGCACAAGAGCCCGAGGCGTCGCTCGCCGACGAACCCGAGGTGCGGCAGGCGCTCGCCGAAGGCGATCGGGCCTCCGTCTCGGCGATCGTCACGGGGCATCCGTCGTCGCCGCTCGCCTGGACCGAACTCGCAGACCTCGCCGATTCAGAGGGGCGGGCCATCGAGTCGTTCGCCTTCGCGTCGGTTGCGGCCGACCTGGCCCGTGAGCAGCTAATGGCCGGCGGCTGGCGGCCGGGCGACCCCGTCTGGTGGTCGGACGAGCCCAATCGCGCGTACCTGCGCGCCCTCGACACGCAGCGGCGCGCGGCCGAGGGGCTCGGCCTCGACGAGCGCGCCGGCCGTCTCGCAGCGGAGCTCGCCGCCGCAGACCCCGAGGCGCCCGCGCGCATCGCGTCGGAGTTCACGCCGACGCAACTGATGTCCGTCGTGAACGCCGCCGACCCGGGCCACGCGACATCCATCGACCACGCGACATCCGTCGCCACACCCACCGGCGACCTCGTCGCCGAACCCGCCGCGTCCGACGCGGCAGGAGAGGACTGACATGCCCGCGGCCGTACTCATCGGTGCACAGTGGGGCGACGAGGGCAAGGGCAAGGCGACCGACCTGCTCGGCTCGCGCCTCGACTACGTCGTCAAGTTCAACGGCGGCAACAACGCCGGGCACACCGTCGTCATCGGCGACGAGAAGTACGCCCTGCACCTGCTGCCGTCGGGCATCCTGACGCCCGGCGTCACGCCCGTCATCGGCAACGGCGTCGTGGTCGACGTCGAGGTGCTCTTCGAAGAGCTCGAGGGCCTCGAGGCCCGCGGCGTCGACGTGTCGAAGCTGCGCATCTCGGCCAATGCCCACCTCATCACGCAGTACCACCGCACCCTCGACAAGGTGACCGAGCGCTTTCTCGGCAAGCGCCAGATCGGCACCACCGGCCGCGGCATCGGGCCGAGCTACGCCGACAAGATCAACCGCGTCGGCATTCGCATGCAAGACCTGTTCGACGAGAACATCCTGCGGCAGAAGGTCGAGGGCGCGCTCGACCAGAAGAACCACCTGCTCGTGAAGGTCTACAACCGGCGCGCGATCGGCGTCGACGAGGTCGTCGACGAGTTGCTGTCGTACGTCGACCGGCTGCGCCCGATGGTCACCGACACCGCGCTCGAACTGCACGAGGCGATCGAGCGCGGTGAGACCGTGCTCTTCGAGGGCGGCCAGGCGACGATGCTCGACGTCGACCACGGCACCTACCCGTTCGTGACCTCGTCGAACGCGACGAGCGGCGGCGCGATCACCGGTTCGGGCATCGCGCCGAACAAGATCGACCGCATCATCGCGGTCATCAAGGCGTACACGACGCGCGTCGGCGCCGGCCCGTTCCCGACCGAGCTGTTCGACGAGTGGGGCGAGTTCCTCACGCAGCAGGGCCACGAGTTCGGCACGACGACGGGCCGCAAGCGCCGCACCGGCTGGTACGACGCCCCCATCGCACGCTACGCGTCGCGGATCAACGGCGTCACCGACTTCGTGCTCACCAAGCTCGACGTGCTCACGGGCATCGAGCGCATTCCCGTCGCGGTCGCCTACGACGTCGATGGTCAGCGCTTCGACGAGGTGCCGGTCTCGCAGTCCGACTTCCACCACGCGAAGCCGATCTATGAAGAGTTCCCCGGCTGGACCGAAGACATCTCGGGCGCCCGCGAGTTCTCCGACCTTCCCCCGAACGCGCAGGCCTACGTGCGCGAACTCGAGGCGATGAGCGGTTCGCGCATCTCGGCGATCGGCGTCGGCCCCGGCCGCGACGAGATCGTCACGCTGCACGACCTGCTGGGCTGAGTTCGGCGAGTCGGTCGCGCCGCGAAACAGCGGCATGACGAGGGGGTGGATGCCGCGGCATCCACCCCTCTGTCGTCGTCGTCGTCGACGACTCCGGCGTCTACGGCGTGACGATCGCGAACGCGTCGTCGCCCGGGTCGATCACTCCGAGCAGCCGCTCGAGCACCGAGGCGTCGCCGTCGAGCGCGACGCCGGCCGAGGTCGAGTCGCCGCCGAGCAGGGCGAGCAGTCGCAGCTTCGAGAGGCTGAGCGTCAGTTCGACGTCACCCGCGCCGTCTTCGAGGTAGATCAGCACGCCGTTGCGCACCGTCACCCGGAACCGGCGGTCGAGATCGGTGAGCACGATCGCGAACGACAGGTCGAGGTCCCAGGCCTTCGGGCCGTCGATCTTGATCGCGATGGCGTCGAGCAGCTGCTCGGGGCTGAGCTGGGCGAGCATCGACGGCGCCGTGGTCTTCGTCGGCGTGCCGAAGTTGCCGACGCGCAGCTCGGTCGCACCCGAGAGGAAGAAGTTGCGCCACGTGCCGTTCTCGGAGCCGTAGGCGAGCTGTTCGAGCGTGTCGGCGTACAGGGCCCGGGCGGTGTCGTGGTGCTCGTCGACGAATACCGCGTGGTCGAGCAGCGTCGCCGCCCAGCGGTAGTCGCCGGCGTTGAACGCGGCCTGCGCGAGCTCGACCACGCGGTCGATGCCTCCGATCGCCTCGACGTAGCGCTCGGCGAGGGCGGCCGGCGGGTGCGGCCAGAGACGAGCCGGGTTGCCGTCGAACCAGCCGAGGTAGCGCTGCACGATCGCCTTGACGTTGTGGCTGACCGAGCCGTAGTAGCCGCGGGCGTGCCAGGCCTGATCGAGCGCCGGCGGCATCTCGAAGAGCTCGGCGGCCTCGGCGGCGGTGTACCCGCGGTTGACGAGTCGCAGCGTCTGATCGTGCAGGTAGGCGTAGAGGTCGCGCTGCACCGACAGGAACTCGACGATGTTCTCGCGGCCCCAGGTCGGCCAGTGGTGCGAGGCGAAGACGGCGTCGGTGCGGTCGGCGTACCGCGTGATCGCCTCGGTGAGGTACTGCGACCACACGTGCGGGTCGCGCACGACGGCACCTCGGAGCGTCAGCAGGTTGTGCAGGTTGTGCGTCGCGTTCTCGGCCATGCAGAGCGCGCGGTAGCGCGGGAAGTAGAAGTGCATCTCCGACGGCGCTTCGGTGCCGGGCGCCATCTGGAACTCGATCTCGACGCCGTCGACCGTGTGCGTCTCGCCCGTCGTCGTGATCTCGAGCGTCGGAACGATCATGCCGATGGCACCGGTCGACGTGGTCTGGCCGAGGCCGGCCCCCACGGCGCCCTGCGGTCCGCGTTCGAGTGCGGCGCCGTACATGTATCCGGCACGCCTCGCCATCGCCGTGCCGGCGTAGACGTTCTCGGCGACGGCGTGCTCGACGAAGCCCTCGGGGGCGATGATCTCCACCGTGCCGGCATCGACCTCGGCCTGCGAAGTCACGCCGAAGACCCCGCCGAAGTGGTCGACGTGCGAGTGGGTGTGGATGACGGCGACGACCTTGCGGTCGCCCCGATTGGCGCGGTACAGCGCGATGGCGGCGGCCGCCGTCTCGGTCGAGATCAGCGGGTCGATCACGATGATGCCGGTGTCGCCCTCGACGATCGTCATGTTCGACAGGTCGAGGCCGCGCAGCTGGTAGACGCCCTCGACGACCTCGTAGAGCCCCTGCCGGGCGACGAGCTGCGACTGCCGCCAGAGGCTCGGGTGCACCGTGTCGGGCACCTCGCCCTCGAGGAAGGCGTAGCTGTCGTTGTCCCAGACGACGTCGCCGGCGTCGTTTCGAACCACCCCCGGTTCGAGCGCCGCGATGAATCCGCGATCCGCATCGTCGAAATCTCGCGTGTCGTCGAACGGCAGCTCGGCGAGTGCCGCCGCCTGCTGCGTGCGGATGGTGTCGGAAGCCGGCTTGTGGTCCATCGTTGAGCATCCCCTCTCGGCGGGTGGTCCCCGCCCCCTCGATTCATCGTTTCAGCGGATGGAGGAGCGCACAAGGGAACCGGCCGAGTCTGCGCGCCGGTCGCGCCGCGAGACGGCGGCATGACGGCGAGACGGCGGCATGACGAGGGGGTGGATGCCGCGGCATCCACCCCCTCGTTGGTCTCGACTACTTCTCGGTGCCGATGGCGTCGTCGGCGGCCTTCGCCGCACCGTCGATGTGCTCGTCGAACTTGCCGCCGGTGACCTTCTTGGCCGCGTCGGAGACGCCGCCGATCACCTTGTCGCTGAGGTCTTCGGCCTGCTCGCTGTTGAGCGCGTCGGAGATCTTGTCTTTGTTGTCTTCGATGAAGTCTTGCGCCTTCTTCGTGATGTCGTCCAGTGAACCCATGGCCCCCACCTTTCGTTCGACGTCTGTCGTCGTGCTCTCAAATCGTAGGGGGCGAGGGAGTCGAACGGAAGGGCGTCGACGCGTGTCAGACTCGATCGGTGACCGCCATGCGCCCCGCCGACGATGACCTCGTCGGCCGATTCATCCGCCTGAGCCCGTTCGATGCCGCTGACATCCCCGAGCTGTACCGTGCGCTCGGCCGACCCGAGGTGTTCGCGGGCGGCTATGGCGGCGGACCCGGCGGGCTGCCCGCCGATCTCGCGGCCTACGAGGTCTTCGCACGCGGGTATTACGCGAGCGGGCCGGACTCGATGCCGTGGACCGTGCGCCTCATCGGCGGCGCCGACGACGGCCGCGTGGTCGGGGCGACGTGGCTGGGCGACCTCGACCTCGGCAACGAGTCGGCGCACCTCGGTGCGACCGGGTACGACCCGGGCGTCTGGGGCACCGCAGTGAACGTCGAGGCGAAGCTCATGCTGCTCGGCCTCGCCTTCGACAACGGGTTCGGGCGAGTGAAGATCCAGGCCGACGGGGTCAACGGCCGGTCGCGCGCCGCGATCGAGAAGCTCGGCGCGCGATTCGAGGGCGTGCTGCGCCGACACAAACGCCGGGCCGACGGCAGCTGGCGCGACAGCGCGGTGTACTCGGTCATCGTCGACGAGTGGCCCGAAGTGCGGGCGGGTCTCGAGGCACGGCTCGCGGCGTGGGGCGAGCGGCCGGTCGAGGTGCGCTCGACTGAATGAGGAGCGCGGGGTCGCTACCCCCAGAGCTCCAGCGCGCCGTCGATCATCGCGGCCACGCCGCCGGCGTAGGCGATCACGATCACGGCGATGCGGGCCGCGTGGTGCGGCACGTGGCGATGCAGCAGCTCGCCGAGCCCGAGGCCGGCGAGCAGGGCCACGATGACGAACTGCCACGCGCCCGGCTCGAGTTCGGGCAGCGCCCAGCCGGTCGCGCCGAGCTTGCCGACGAGCGACGCCACGCCGATCACGACGAAGTACGGCTGCGCGGTCGCGGCGAAGCCGGCCTGCGACCAGCGGGTCGCGACGGCGTAGACGCTCAGCGCCGGGCCGCCGACGCCGGCGGAGGCATTCATGAATCCGGATGCCGCGCCCGCCACGATCGCCGGAACGGCCCCCGTCGCCACGTGGTCGGTGCGGGTCACGGCGAGTGAGACGGTGAGCGCCACGACGACGAGCACGCCGACGCCGAGCTGCAGCACCGGCCCCGGCAGGCGCGCGGCGACGAGCGCGCCGGCGACGGTGCCGGCGAGGGCGGGCACCACGAGCCATCCGAATCGCCGCCATTCGATGTGCCGCCAGACCCGCGGCAGGATGAGCAGCGACGAGAGCACCGCACAGAAGTTGACGAGCACGACCCCGTCGAACGGGCCGAGCAGGATCACGAGGGCCGGAGCGGCGATGAGGGCGAAGCCCATGCCGGTGATGCGTTGGGCCAGTGCGCCGACGAGAACGGAGGCGGCGACGGCGAACAGCACCGGGCGAGTCTACCCGCGGGCCTGGGTCTCCCCGCGGGCCTGGGTCTCCCCGCGCGTCTCGGGCACGTGCAGGCGGGTGAGGAAGGCATCGGTGCCGCGAGGCCCGCCCCGGCGGTCGCCGCGCGAGACGAACACCATCACGAGCACGGTGAGCGGCACCGTCCAGGCGGCGGGCTGCTCGAGGAACGGGCGCAGTGCCGGCACCGCCGCCGAGAGCATCGGCCCGCCGAGAATGGCGCCGCCCGAGACGAGCGCGCCCGTGAGCATGCCCGCGATCGCGCCCCGCGCGGTGAGTCCCCGCCACCAGATGCCGAGGATCAGCATGGGGCAGAGGGTCGATGCGGTGAACGCGAAGACGAGTCCCACGCTGCCGGCGAGGCCCGCCGACTCGGTCGTGAGGGCGACGAGCAGCGGGATGAGCGTGGAGACGATCGCCGCGATGCGGAAGCCGCGGACGCTCCCGCCCAGCAGGTCTTGACTGATGACGCCCGCGAGCGAGACGACGAGCCCCGACGAGGTCGACAGGAACGCGCCGAACGCGCCCGCGATGACGAGGGCGGTGAGCAGCTCGCCGCCGAGGCCGGGCACGAGCCGGCCGGGCAGCAGCAGGATGAGCGCATCGGCTTCGCCCGAGGCCGCGAGATCGGGGGCGAACGCCCGGCCGAGCAGACCGAACGCGGTCGGGAACACGTAGAACACCGACAGCAGGGCGAGCACGATGACGGTCGTGCGCCGGGCCGCCACGCCGTCGGGATTCGTGTAGAAGCGCACGAGCACGTGCGGCAGCCCGAGCGTGCCGAGCAGCAGCGCCACCATGAGCGAGACCGTGCGGTAGACGTCGAGGTCGCCCGGGCCGGCCGCCGGTGGAAACGCCTGGGCGGGGGTGAGCTGCGCGGGCGGTTCGCCGCCGCCCACGATGAGCAGCAGGGCGGCGACCGGCACCGCGAGCGCCGTCAGCTTCAGCCAGAACTGGAAGGCCTGCACGAAGGTGATCGAGCGCATGCCGCCCGCCGCGACGATGACCGCGACGAGCACCGCGACCGCGACCGAGCCGACCCACGACGGCAATCCGGTCGTGATGCGCACGGTCAACGCGGCCCCCTGCAGCTGCGGCACGATGTAGAACCAGCCGATGACGATCACGAGCGTCGAGGTCACGCGCCGCGCCCACGTCGACTCGAGCCGCGCCTCGGTGAAGTCGGGGATGGTGTACGCCCCCGAGCGCCGCAGGGGAGCGGCGACGAAGAGCAGGAGCATGAGGTAGCCGGCCGTGTAGCCGATCGGGAACCACAGGCCGCCGGCACCCTGCAACAGGATGAGTCCGGCGATGCCGAGGAACGACGCGGCCGAGAGGTACTCGCCGCCGATCGCCGAGGCGTTCCACCACGGCCGCACGGTGCGCGAGGCGACGTAGAAGTCGCTCGTCGTGCGCGAGACCCGCAGCCCGTAGAAGCCGATGAGCGCCGAGGCGAGCGCCACGGCGGCGATCGCGATGTAGCCGATGACGGGATTCACTCCGACTCCGTCAGTGAGCGATAGCGCGACTCGTTGCGCGAGGCGGCCCGCACGTAGAGCCCCGCGACGGTGAGTGCGAGCGGGTAGATGCCGACGCCGAGCAGCAGCCACGATGCCGGCACGCCGAACACGAAGCTCGAGTCGAGCTCGGGCACGAGAGCGATGGCGAGCACGAAGAGGGCCGTGGCGGCCGCGAACCCGACGGCGAAGACGATCGCGAGTCGCAGCTGCGAGCGGATCAAGGAGCGAACGTAGACGCCCGCGATGTCGCTCGTCGGCCCGCCGCGCGACGGCGACGGCGACGGCAGCGCGCGAGCGGATGCCCCGGCCCCGCCCGGTCGGGGAGCGGTGACGCGCACTCGTGGCGGCGGCCCCGCGGCCCCTTCGACGGGCTCAGGGAGCGCCGCTCGTTCGCGGGGCGGCTCGCTCACGCTACGTCCTCGGGCGGATGACCGCCTGGTCGAGCCGATCGCGAAGCGCCGGCAGCAGCCGCCGGCTCACGGGCAGTTCGGCCTGCCCGACCGTCACGCTCGGGTGATCCGAACCGAGCCGGATACGGCTGAGGTGCGCGAGCGACACGAGGTACGAACGGTGCACGCGCACGAACCCGGCGTCGGACCACTGCCGCTCGAGGTCGCTCATCGGCACCCGCACGAGGTAGCTCGCCTCTTCGGTGTGCAGCCGCGCGTAGTCGCCCTGCGCCTGCACATAGCGCACGTCGTCACGCCGGATCATCCGCGTCGTGCCGCCCAGCGACACCGCGATCATTTCAGGCGCAGCGGATGCCTCGTGGCTCGCCTGACTCGCGGCCCCGACCCTCAACGCCTCGACGATGCGGCCGACCGAGCGGTGCAGCCGCTCGGTGCGCACGGGCTTCAGCAGGTAGTCGACCGCAGCGAGGTCGAAGGCCTCGAGTGCGCCCTCTTCGTCGGCGGTGACGAAGACGAGCACGGGGCTGTGCTCGAAGCGGGCGAGCGCCCGCGCGAGGTCGAATCCCGTGAGTCCGGGCATGTGGATGTCGAGGAACGCGGCGTCGACGGGCTCTCTCGTGAGCAGGCGGATCGCCTCGGACCCAGAGGAGGCCTGATGGATCACGCCGACCCGCGGGTCCTGCCCGAGCAGGAACGCGAGCTCGTCGATCGCGGGCTGCTCGTCGTCAGCGATGAGCACGGAGATCATGGTTCGAGTCTGCCATCGGTCTCGCTCGCTGAGCTTGTCGAAGCGCGCCCGCCGGGGGTGCTCGCTTCGACAGGCTCAGGGAGCGTTCGCGGGCGCCGCGGGCCGGCCTTCGGCACCCGCATGCGCACGAGCGTGCCGGCGCCCACGTTGGTCTCGACGACGAGGCCGAGGTCGTCGCCGTAGACCTGGCGCAGCCGCGCATCGACGTTGCGCACCCCCACGTGCTCGCCGTCGGCGGGGCCGCCCGCGAGCACCACGGCGAGTATCTCGGGGTCGATGCCGACGCCGTCGTCCTCGACGCTGATCTCGGCGAACGCCCCTGAGTCGGACGCCGTGATCGTGATGCGCCCGCCGCCCTCCTTCGACTCGAGGCCGTGCCGCACGGCGTTCTCGACGAGCGGCTGAATCGAGAGGAACGGCACGACGGTCGAGAGCACCTCGGGTGCGATCTGCAGGGTGACCTTCAGGCGCTCGCCGAAGCGCGCGCGCTCGAGCCGCAGGTAGCTGTCGATCGAGCGCAGCTCTTCGGCGACGGTCGTGAAGTCGCCGTGGCGTCGGAACGAGTAGCGGGTGAAGTCGGCGAACTCGAGCACGAGTTCGCGTGCCTGCGCCGGGTCGGTGTTGATGAACGACGCGATCGCGTTCAGCGAGTTGTAGATGAAGTGCGGGCTGATCTGCGCGCGCAGGGCCCGTACCTCGGCCTCGGCGAGCGCCGCGCGCGAGGCGTCGAGTTCGCCGAGTTCGACCTGCGCCGCCACCCAGTCGGCGACCTCGCCCGTGGCCCGCACGAGACCGGCGCGCACGGGCGACGCGAAGGCGACGATGGCCCCGAGCGGCCCCCTGCTGCCGAGGATGGGCGCGGCCGCGGCATCCGTCTCCCAGGCGCCGATCGGAATCCGGCGCTGCACCTGTTGCCTGCCGCCTGCGAAGACCGCGGCGGCGAGTCGCTCGGCGACGGGCCGCACGACCTCGTCGCCGTCGATCGCGATCGTGCCCGAACGATCGACGATCGCGAGGCTCTCGCAGCCGAGCAGCGCGCGCAGGTGCTTGCCGGCGCGCGCCGCGTCGAGTTCGTCGATGCCGCCGCGCAAGTGCTTCGCCGCCTGCGAGGCGAGGTGCAGCGTCTGGTACGTCGCCTGCTCGGCGTCGGTGCCGAGCTCTTTCGAGCTCACCACGATGCGCCGCAGAAACACGACGAGCCCGACGGCGAGCGCCCCGCCGAGCACGCCGAGGGCGGCGGCGACGAGCATCGACTCTGACATGCACGACAGCGTAACCGCTCGCTCGTCGTCGCCCGCCCGCCGTTCGTCGCACCGTGGGCGCCGTTCGGCGACGACGAACGGCAGGCGCCCCACACCGGGTCATCGACGCGCGAGAGTTGCCCCACTGCATCCGGCAGCGGCCGGGCCCCCGCCCGACATGACCCCGAAGGAGACTCGCAATGGGCAACGACGCCCTGAGCGCGGAGACCGAGACGGCCCCACCCGTCGACTACCGCGCGGTGCAACAATCCGAACAGTTCCAGCGGCTGCGCTCGAGGCACCGGAGGTTCGTCTTCCCCGTGCTCGCCGCCTGCCTGCTCTGGTACTTCGCCTACGTGCTGCTGGCCGGGTACGCGCACGACTTCATGTCGACGCCCGTCTTCGGCAGCGTCAACATCGCGATCCTGATGGGTCTGGCGCAGGTCGTGACGACCTTCGCCGTGACGACCTGGTACGTGCGCTACGCCAACAGGGAGCTCGACCCCATCGCCGAAGAGATCCGCGATGAGATCGAGACGGGCGCGACGTTCACCGCAGAGGAGGTGGCTCGCTGATGCTGCATCTCGAAGCCGCAAGCGCGTCGCCGGGCGAGTCCTGGCTGAACATCACCATCTTCGGCGCCTTCGTCGCGATCACGATGATCATCGTGTTCCGTGCGAGTCGCAACAACAAGACCGCCGCCGACTACTACGCCGCGGGCCGCTCGTTCACCGGCGGCCAGAACGGCTCGGCCATCGCGGGCGACTACCTCTCGGCGGCGTCGTTCCTCGGCATCGTCGGGGCGATCGCGATCAACGGCTACGACGGGTTCCTCTACTCGATCGGCTTCCTCGTGGCCTGGCTCGTCGCACTGCTGCTCGTCGCCGAACTGCTGCGCAACACGGGCAAGTTCACGATGGCCGACGTGCTCTCGTTCCGGTTGAAGCAGAAGCCCGTGCGCATCGCCGCGGCGACCACGACCCTCGTCGTCTGCTTCTTCTACCTGCTCGCCCAGATGGCCGGCGCGGGCGGGCTCGTCTCGCTGCTGCTCGGCGTCGGCGACCAGCTCGGTCAGGCGCTCGTCATCACGGTGGTCGGCGCGCTCATGATCATCTACGTGCTCATCGGCGGCATGAAGGGCACCACCTGGGTGCAGATCATCAAGGCCGTGCTGCTCATCGCGGGCGCCGGGGTCATGACCGTCTGGGTGCTCGCGATCAACGGCTTCAACTTCGGGGCGCTGCTCGACAACGCGGTGGCGGTGGCGGGCAACCCCGAGATCCTGAACCCGGGCATCAAGTACGGCGTCTCGGAGGTCGCGAAGGTCGACTTCCTCTCGCTCGGTCTCGCGCTCGTGCTCGGCACCGCGGCCCTGCCGCACGTGCTCATGCGCTTCTACACGGTGCCCACGGCCAAAGAGGCGCGCAAGTCGGTCGTCTGGGCGATCTGGCTCATCGGCATCTTCTACGTGTTCACGCTCGTGCTCGGCTACGGTGCGGCGGCTCTCGTGGGCGCCGACGTCATCGCCGCGGCTCCCGGCGGCCCGAACTCGGCGGCCCCGCTGCTCGCGTTCGAGCTCGGCGGACCGCTCCTCCTCGGCCTCATCTCGGCGATCGCGTTCGCGACGATCCTCGCGGTCGTCGCCGGCCTCACGATCACGGCGGCGGCCTCCTTCGCCCACGACATCTACGCGAGCGTCGTGAAGAAGGGCAAGCCGGCACCGGGCTCCGAGATGAAGGTCGCCCGTCGCACGGTCGTCGTCATCGGCATCGTCGCCATCATCGGCGGCATCGGCGCCAATGGGCAGAACATCGCCTTCCTCGTGGCGCTCGCCTTCGCGGTCGCCGCGTCGGCGAACCTGCCGACGATCGTCTACTCGCTGTTCTGGAAGCGCTTCACCACCCAGGGCGCCCTGTGGAGCATGTACGGCGGCCTCGCGTCGGCGATCATCCTGATCATCTTCTCGCCGGTCGTCTCGGGCTCCGAGACCTCGATGCTGAAGACCGAGTCGATCGACTTCGCGATCTTCCCGCTCTCGAACCCGGGCATCGTCTCGATCCCGCTGGCCTTCTTCCTGGGCTGGCTCGGCACGGTGCTCGACAAGACCAAGGAGGACCCGCTGAAGCGGTCCGAGATGGAGGTGCGCTCGCTCACCGGTGTGGGGGCCGAGAAGGCGACGCAGCACTGAGAACCTCCCGGCGGCGGGGAGTCCCATCCGCCGCCGGGACTCCATTTCGACGCGGCGGGAATGCCTGCCCAGGTCGCGTCGAAGGAAAACATGCCGATCATTGATTATCACTGTCACTTAAGCCCAAAGGAAATCTAT
>NZ_JBSHJY010000036.1:0-30755 GCF_053619715.1 Agromyces sp. NPDC055520
GATGCTCGGTCGAGTCCGAGAGCTCGGTAGATTCCGACTGCTCGGTCGATTTCCGAGTGCCCGGTCAGCCGCCGATGGCGCCCTGGCTGCCGCCGCCGGCCTTCAGGGCCGCGAGTCGGGCGTCGACCTCGGTGAGTTCGCCGAGGTCGTCGAGCTCGTTGAACTGCGCGTCGAGGCTCGATGCGGCGAGCTCGGCCTGGCCGCGCACGACGGCCTCTTCACGACGGATCTTGTCTTCGAAGCGACCGAGGTCGCTCGTCGGGTCGAGGATGTCGATCGACTTGACGGCGTCGTGCACCTGCTTCTGCGCCGCAGCCGTCTTCGAACGGGCGACGAGCTCGGAGCGCTTGTTCTGCAGCTGGACGAGCTTCTCCTTCATGCCGTTCAGGCCCGACTTCAGCTTGTCGACGACGTCGGTCTGCGCGGCGATCTGCGGCTCGGCGGCCTTCGCCTCGTTCTCGGAGGAGATCTGGCGGCTGAGCGCGACCTTGGCCAGATTGTCGAACTTGTCGGCGCCCGACGCGTCGCCTGCCGCCCGCATCTCATCGCCCTTGCGGCTGGCCGCGACGGCCTTCTCGCCCCACTCGCGTGCCGCCTCGATGTCTTCGCGGTGGTCGTCTTCGAGCAGGCGCAGGTTGCCGATGGTCTCGGCGATGGCGGCCTCGGCGTCGGCGATCGCGTTCGTGAAGTCGCGCACCATCTGATCGAGCATCAACTGCGGGTCTTCCGCCTGGTCGATGAGGTTGTTGATGTTGGCTCGCACGAGCTGCGAGATCCGTCCGAAGATGGACTGCTTTGCCATGATGTTCCCTTTCGTGGTGATCCGAGTTCGGTCGTATCGGTTCGTGGTCGGTGGTCGGAAGTCGGTGTCAGCGGCCTGTCGTGCAGCCCGACGGGTGGCGCGTCGAGCGGTCAGAATCGACCTCCGCTGCCGCGCCGCGAGCGGGTCGCCGAGCCGCCGAAGCTGCCGGCGGAGCGGCCGCTGCTTCGCCCGCCGCCGAAACCGCCGCCGAAGCCGCCCGAGGAGCGTCCGCCGCCCCCGAAGCCGCCCGACGAGCGTCCGCCGCCGCCGAGCACCGAGTTGATGAGGATGCCGCCGAGCACGGCGCCGAACATGTCGCCGCCGCCCGAGCCGCCTGCGGTGCCGCCGTAGCCGCCCATGCCGCCGCCGTAGCCGCCGACGTCGCGCTGGGCGAGCGACATGGCCTCGGCCGCGAGCCGCTCGGCGCGCTGGGCCGCGGTGAGCGCGGCGGCGGGGTCGGTCGGTGCACTGGTCTGGGCCTCGACGAGCAGGCGTCCGGCTTCGGCGAGCCGGGTGCGCGCCTCCGCGCCGATCGCCCCGCGCCGCGCGACGAGGTAGTCCTCGGCGGCCTGCACCTGCGAGCTCGCCGACGTGAGCGAGCGGCTCAGCTGGGCCTGCACGCGGGCGGCCTGCTCCGCGGCATCCCGCACGCTCTGGATCACGGCGTCGATCTCGGAGTCGACCTGTTCGAGCCTGGCCTGCAGGGCGATCGGATCCCGCCCTGGCGCGGAGATCGCGGCCCTCAGCGACGCCGACTCGGCTGCGACCCGGTCGGCGACCGCCGCGGCCTCGGCGTTCTGCAGGCCGCGAGCCGTCGCGACATCCCGGTCGAGCTCCTCGACGCCCGCGGCCACCGCGACATCGGCGGCGGCGAGGTCGCTCGCGAGGCGTTCGATCGCGGCCGTCAGCAGCGTGGTCTGGTCGATGGACTCCTCGGCCGCGCGGATTCCGACCGCGGCAGCGGCGACGTCGCCCGACGCGACATCCGCACTCGCGGCGGCGAGGGCCTCGCCGGTGAAGCCGACGCGCGACCTGGCCTGTGCCGGGTTGTCGCTGACGGGGGCGATGGCGGATGCCGCGTACTGCGCGCCGAGCGCCGCGAGGCGCTGCTCGGCCGAAGCGATGGACGCCTCCGCCGCGGTCGCCGCCTGCTGCACCCGGGCGAGTTGCGCCGGGGCGTCGCGCTCGAGGGCGCGCAGCTCGTCGAACTGCTCGGCCTGCTCGTCGAGAAGCGTGTCGGCCTGGCCCGTGAGCCGGATGATGCCGCCGTACCACTCGCGCCGCTGCTCGTCGGTGTCGGGGATCGCATCGTCGAGCTGCTGCTGCAGGGTGAACGCCTGGGCGACCTTCGCCTTCGCCGCGTCGAGTGCGGCGCGGAACGCCTCGGTCGCGGACTCGCCGTAGGAGGCGACCGCGAAGCCGAGCTCCTCTTCGCTCGTCTTGACCGCGTCGTCGATCTGCACGAGGGCGCTGCCGGCCTGACGGCGCAGCTCCTCGATTGAGGGCAGCGGCACCTGGTCGGCGCCGGCGCCCGTTCCTCCGACTGCGGCACGACGCTTCTTGCGCCGCGACAGCACGATCGCGATGATCACGACGACGACCGCGGCGATCACGATGAACCAGACGAAGCCCCAGCCGCCGCCGCCTCCGCTTCCGCCCGAGTCGCCTGCGATGGCGTCGGCACCGGCGATCGCCGCGCCGGCCCAGTCCTCTGCGCGGAGTCTCGGCTCGATGACCTCGGTGCTGATGCGGTCGATCTCGTCGGGGGAGAGCGAGGCGTCGCCCGCCGACGACAGGTAGTACGCACGGCCGTCGACGGCGACGGCGAGCAGGTAGTCCTCGCGGCCCATGTTGTTGGCGATGGCCGTCTGGTCGGCCCAGTCGGCCGCCGAAGCCGGGTTCGTGAACTGGTCGACGTAGGCGACGAAGAGCTGGCGGCCGCTGCGGTCGGCAGCCGACTGGAGCGCGGCGACGACCTCGTCGGTCTGGGATCCGAGCGCTCCTGCGGTGTCGACGACCGGGGACGACGTGAACGACACCGGGTCCTCCGCCCAGGCGAGCGCGGTGGCGCCGGTTCCGATAGCCGCCCCGGCAACGATCGCAAGTGCCGCGGACCATCTGCGTATTGCGCGCATGTACCAGTGCCTCTCCCGTCGGAACCGACGGTCTTCCCCCATCCGAGCGGACCCTTCCGAGTCTATGGGGAAGGCTTGCGCGGAGTCCACGACCGGCCCGGGGCGGCGGGCACCCGCCTACGGCACGGCGGCGAGTTCGCGCCGCGCGCGGTCGAGCGCAGCACGCCCGGCACCGATCTGCTCGAGGGCGAGCAGCCCGGCGCCGACGATCGGCCGCACCGAGACGAGTTCGATCCGGGTCAGCGGTGCGACCTCGGCGAGACGCGCGCGCACGCCGTCGATCAGCCGGCCGTCGCCCGCAGCGATCACGCCGCCGCCGAGCACGACCGGCACCGGACGGTCGAGGAGGCCGAGGCGCGTGAGCGCGGCCCGTGCCATCGCGACGATCTCCTCGGCCTGGCGTTCGACGAGACCGACCGCGATCGCGTCTCCCGCGGCCGCGGCTTCGAACAGGGCCGGCGCGAGCAGCGCGAGGTCGGAGGTCGGGATGCGCTCGAAGTGCAGCGCGGCGATGAGGTCGTCGATCGAGTCGAGCCCGAACACCGCGGGAAGCAGATCGACGAGGAGCGTCGGGGCCCCGCGCCCGTCGACGGCCCTGGCCGCATGCCAGAGCGACTGCTCGCCGAGGTGCCACCCGCCGCCCCAGTCGCCGGAGATCATCCCGAGCGACGGAAAGCGCACCGTGCGCCCGTCGGCCGCGACGCCGACCGCGTTGATCCCCGTGCCGCACACCACGGCAACGGCATCGGGTTCGTCGGTGCCGGCGCGGAGCAGCGCGAGGAGGTCGTTGCCGAGCACCGGCCCTGATCCGCCGTGCATCCACGGGTAGCGCTCGAGCGCGCGCTCGAGCGCCGCATGCTCGGGCGGCAGGTCGAGGCCAGAAAGGTAGAGCGCTCGATGCAGCACGGATGCCCCGCCGGCGCGCTCGAGGGCGGCGCGGACGAGCGTGTCGAGCACCTCTGCTGCCGCGGTCAGACCGATGACGTGCGTGCTGGAGCCGGGACCCGTCTCCACCGCGAGCACCGCCCCATCGGGGGCGAGCACCGCGACATGCGTCTTCGATCCGCCGCCGTCGATCGCGAGCACCGCCCCGGGGCCGCCGGCACCCGCACCAGCACCCGCACCCGCACCCTTCGCCGACGTCATCGCGCCCACGCGAGATGCCTCGCATTCTGCGCCAGGAGCAGGTCGGTGAGCCGAGCGGCACGGTCGAACTGCCCGACGAGCGGGTGGGCGAGCATCGCCCGCAGCACCCGATCGCGACCGCCGTGGACGGCGGCGTCGAGTGCGAGGCGCTCGTAGCCGGCGACGTGCGAGATGAGCGCCGAGGCATCCGCCGGCAACGGCTCGACCGGGAGCGGCTCGAGACCGTAGCGACGCACCGAGGCGGGCACCTCGATGACGTGGTCGTCGGGGAGGAACGGGAGCACGCCGTCGTTGCGCACGTTCACGACCTGGGCGTCTCCGCGGTCGCCGACGAGCGACGCGAGCAGATCGACGGCGGCTTCCGAGTAGAAGGCACCGCCGCGCTTGGCGAGCGCCTCGGGCTTCCGGTCGACCGCGGGGTCGGCGTACTGCGCGAGCAGTTCCCGTTCGACCGCGAGCACCGCGTCGGCACGTGTGCCGCCCGCGAGCTGCTCGGCGAGCACCTCGTCGTGGGCGTAGTAGTAACGCAGGTAGTAGCTCGGCACCATGCGCTGCAGTGCCAGGAGCGCCGCGGGCAGCTCGACCTCCTCGGCGAGCTCGGCCAGGTGCGCCGCGAGCAGGTCGGGCAGCCGGTCGCGAACGCGACCGTCGGCCCCGCGCACGTCGACCGAGCGCTCCCAGGTCAGGTGGTTCAGCCCGACGTGGCCGAGCGCGACCTCCGTCGGCGCAGCGCCGAGCATCGACGCGAAGCGGCGCTGGAAGCCGATCGCGACGTTGCAGAGCCCGACCGCCCGGTGGCCCTCCTCGAGCAGCGCCCGGGTGACGATGCCGACCGGATTCGTGAAGTCCACGATCCAGGCATCGGACCTCGCGTGGCGGCGCACCGCGTCGGCGACGTCGAGCACCACCGGCACCGTTCGGAGCGCCTTCGCGAGACCGCCCGGGCCGGTGGTCTCCTGTCCGATGCACCCGCACTCGTGCGGGAACGTCTCGTCGCCGCGGCGCGCCGCCTGCCCGCCGACGCGCAGTTGCACGAGCACGGCGTCGGCGTCGGCGACGCCCGCGACGAGGTCGGCGGTCGTCACGATGCGACCCGGATGCCCCGCTCGCGCGAACATCCTCCGCGACATCCCGCCCACGAGCGCGAGTCGCTCGGGGTCGGTGTCGACGAGGTGGAGCTCCTCGATCGGCAGGGTGTCGCGCAGCCGCGCGAACCCGTCGATGAGCTCGGGCGTGTAGGTCGAGCCTCCGCCGACGACTGCGAGTTTCATCAGCCCTTGACTCCCGTCAGTGTGATGCCCTCGACGAAGACGCGTTGGGCGAAGAAGAAGACGATGACCACGGGCACCGTCACGAGGATGGTCATCGCCATCGTGACGCCCCAATCGGTGCCGTGGATGCCGCGGAACGAAGCGAGGCCGTAGGCGACCGGCCAGGCCGCCTGATTCTCCGAGGTGTAGAGCAGCGGGCCGTAGTAGTCGTTCCACGAGTGGAAGAACATGAAGATCGCCGTCGCCGCGATGCCGGGCCTCGCCATCGGCACCATGACCCGGGTGAGCACGCCCCATTCGCCGTTGCCGTCGATGCGCGCAGCATCCGCGTACTCGCTCGGGATGGTGAGGAAGAACTGGCGCAGCAGGAAGATCGAGAACGCGTCGCCGAGCAGGTTCGGCAGGATGAGCGGCCAGAGCGACCCCGTGAGCCCGAGCTGCGACCACATCACGTAGATCGGGATCGCCGTGACCTGCGGCGGCAGCAGCATGGCGATGATGATCGCGGTGAACAGCACGCCCGAGAACCGGAAGCGGATCTTCGCGAGTGCGTACGCCACGGGAATGGAGGAGGCGAGCATGAACGCCGTCGCGAGCACCGCGTACACCGTCGAATTCCAGAACCATCCCGCGAGCGGCACGTCGGTGAACACCCGCAGGTAGTTCGACCACTGGAACGGGTCTGGCCACAGCGAGGCGGTGAGCGTCTGCTCGCTCGACATGAGCGAGGTCAGGAAGACGAAGACGACGGGGCCGATGAAGAGCACGGCGAGGAGCACGAGCACGGCGTGCTCGGCGATCCACGCGAGGATGCCGCGCCGGGTCACTGCGCCCCCTCGGGCGCGAAGGCCTTGAAGCGGCGCAGCAGCAGCACGAGGAGCACCGCGGAGACGACGAACAGCAGCCCCGCGAGCGCCGAGGCGTAGCCGAGCTGGTAGTTGCCGAAGCCGCGCACGTAGAGCCACTGCGTGTAGGTGAGCAGCGAATTGCCCGGGTAGCCGAGCGCACTGCCGGTGCCCTCGCCGACGACGGCCTTGCCGTTCGCCACGGTCGAGGCGACCGCGGCCTCGGTGAAGTACTGCACGGCCGCGATGATTCCCGTGATCAGGGCGAACATGAGCACGGGGGTGATGCTCGGGAACGTCACATAGCGCAATTGCTGCGCGCCGTTGGCGCCATCGAGCGCTGCGGCCTCGTACTGCTCCTTCGGCACGTCGAGGAGCGATGCGAGGAAGATGATCATGATGTCGCCCATGACCCAGATGCCGAGGATCACGAGGGACGGTTTCGACCAGGCCGGGTCGTTGAACCAGAGCGGTCCCTTGACGCCGAAGAGGGCGAGCACCTGGTTCACCGGCCCGGTTCCCGGGTTGAAGAGGAAGACGAAGGCGACCACGGATGCCACGGGCGGCACGAGCGCCGGCAGGTAGAACACCGTGCGCCACACGCCCGACGCGCGCTTCACGCGGGCCAGGAGCCCGGCGATGCCGAGCGCGAAGACGATCTTGATCGGCACGAGGAACACGACGAACCACAGCGTGTTGAGGGTGGCCGTCCAGACCTTCGGATCCTTCGTGAACAGGTACTCGTAGTTGCGCAGTCCGATCCATTCGGGGGGCGAGACGAGGTCGTACCGGGTGAACGAGTAGTACACCGACGCGATCAGCGGGTAGACGAAGAAGATCGCGAGCCCGGCGAGCGCGGGCAGGATCAGGAGGAGCACGGTCCGGCGCGGAACGACCGAACTGCGCCGTCGCCGCGTCGCGCGGCTCGCCACGGGGCGGGCGGCGGCCCGCCCCGTGGTCTCGGTGAGTCCGCTCACGGCCCGCTGACGAGCCCGAGCGCGTCGTCGATCTGCGTGTCGACGTCGTCGAGTCCGGCCTGCAGGTCTTCGACCTCGCCCGCCTGCCAGCTGTTCCAGAAGTCCTGGAAGGTCTGCTGATAGCCGGCGCCGAGCGGGCTCGGCGGGGTCGTCGACGACGACGGGTCCGCCATGATGTCGAGGAACGTCTGGAACTGCGGGCTGACCTCGAGGTCGGGGCTCTCCAGTGCGTCCTTCGTGGTGGGCGCGTTCTTCAGGCCGTTCGAGAGCTTGACGATCGCGTCGGTGTCGGTCGTGAGGTACTTCAGGAGCGCCCACGCGAGTTCGGGCTCCTTCGAGCCCTTCGAGATGCCCGCGATGTTGCCGGTGATGTAACCGCCGCCGTAGAGGTCCTCGTGTCCGTCGAGCACCGGGAACGGCGCGGTGGCGTACTGCAGGTCGGGGGCCTGGTCGTCGATGAACGCCGTGCGGTACTCGCCGTCGAGGTTCATCGCGACCTGCCCGGTCTGGAATGCGTTGTCGCCCGAGAACTCCTGGCCGAGGCCCGAGGTGAACGCGTTCAGCTTGTCGTAGCCGATCTTGTCGACGTACGCCTTCTGCCACTCCATGAGGGCGTTCCAGGTGCCGGATGCCCCGACGGTGCTCGTGCCGTCGGGGTTCAGCCACTCGCCGCCCGACGCGGGGCCGTAGTGCGCGGCGGAGTTCTCGTACCAGCCCATCATCGGGTTGAAGCCGAGGGTCTTGATCGAGCCGTCGTCGTTGTACGTGGTGAGCGCGTCGGCCATCGACTCGAGTTCCGAGAGCGTCTTCGGCGGCTCGGTGTATCCCGCGGCGGCGAGCAGATCGGTGTTGTAGTAGAGGCCGTAGACGTCGGCCAGCACGGGCATCGAGCACCGCACGCCGTCGAACTCCGTGTAGCTGCGCACGGTGTCGGAGAACTGGCCGAGGTCGACGTCGTCGCGCGCGATCACGTCGCCGAGGTCGCGGAACGCGCCCGTCGAGCAGAAGTTGCCGACGATGTCGGTCGAGTAGCTGAGGCCCAGGTCGACCTTGTCGCCGGTCGAGATCGCCTTGCGCAGCTTCTCGTCGTCTTGGCCGGGGTGCACCTCGACGGTGACGCCGGGGTTCGCCGCCTCGAAGTCATCGACGACGGATTGGATGACATCGGCCTCGCGGTCGGAGAAGAAGTGCCAGAACGACACCGTCCCCGAGAGTTCGGGCGGCGCGGTCTCCGCGAAGTCGGTGGCGCTCGAGTCGGGGGTGCATCCGGAGAGCGCGAGCGCGACGACCGTCGAGACGGCTGCGAGCGAGAGCGCACCGGTGAGCCTCGTGTGCTTCATGATGTCCTCGTATTCGATCAGTGGTGCCGGGGGATGGGTGGTGCCGGGGGTGATCAGGTGGTGCCGGGGTGATCAGGCTGTGCCTGGGGTGGTGGGGGAGATCCCGTCGATGGTCCCGACGGGCCTGCGACCTCGTCGAGGAGCGCCGTGCGCACCTCGACGAGCAGCCGGTCGCGCGCGCCGCGCAGCGCGGGTTGTGCGGGCACCCCGGTCGCCGCGACATCCGGCGTCCACCGGGTCGTGCGGCGCAGTCGGGCGCGCACGAGTTCGGCGAGTCGATCGCCGCCGGCCGCACCGGTGGGGCCGCCGAGCACGATGAGTCCGGGGTCGAGCACCGCGAGCAGGGGAGCGGCGGCGAGGGCGATGCGCGGTGCGAGGTCGACGAGCACCGCGTCTCGGAGCTCGGTTGGAGCCTCGGCGAGACGCGCGAGTCGCTCGTCGAGGGTGCGGCCGCGGAGGCCGCGTTCGCGAAGCATCCGTGCGACCGTCGGCCCGCCGACGAGTCCCTGCAGGTCGACCGCCGCCGGGTCGATCGCCGCTGCCGCCTTCGGCACCTCGAGGTAGCCGATCTCGCCGGCGCCGCCCGACGTGCCGCGCACGAGCGTGGAACCGAGGTCGGCGGCGACGCCGAGGCCGTTGCCGAGCCAGAGGAGCGCGAAGCCCTCGCGGCCCTGTCCGGCGCCCGAGGTGCGCTCGGCGATCGCCGCGAGCTTCACGTCGTTGTCGAGGGTGACGCGCACGCCGAGCTCGGCTTCGAGGTGGGCACGGGTGCCGCGGCGCGGCCAGCCGGGCATGCCCTCGGCGAATGCGAGTTCGTCGCGCTCGGCGTCGACCGAGGCGGGCAGCGCGATCACGGTGCGGCGCACGACTGCGGGGTCTGCGCCGGCGGCGCGTGCGGCGGCATCGATCGCGAGGCGCAGTTCGCCCGACGCTCCGATGCGTTCGCCCTGGGGGCGGTGGGTGACGGCGACCGGATGCTCCGTGCCCGCCACGTCGACGAGCGTCGATCGCAGCGCCGTGGTGGTCACGTCGACCGCGACGCCGATCGAGCGGTCGAGTCGCACGGTGTAGCCGACGGCGCTCGGCCCGCGGGCGCCTGCGACGGAGCCGGTGGCCTCGATGAGCCCCGCGGCTTCGAGCCGGGAGACGATCTGCGCGGCGGTGGGCTTGGAGAGCCCCGACAGGTCGCGGATGCGATTGCGGGTCAGCACTCCGTGCTCGAGCAGCATCGCGAGTGCCATTCGATCGTTCACGGCGCCCAGCCACCCGGGTGTTCCCGGTGCGGAATCCCTGCCCACGTCGCCCTCCACTCCGATGTGCGTCCGAGATGAACCTAACAGGAAAGTTTCCTGTCAGTAAGAGGGTGCAACGAAATCGTTACGAAACGATGCGACGAGTCGCCGCAGACCGGGGCGTCCCGTTCCGCGCTCGCGCTGCCGACCGGTCGCGCCGCCCGGTCGGGTCAGCGCGGGTCGCTGCGGTTCGCGGCGTCGCGCTCGTCGGCGCGCTCGAGGAGTCCGGCCACGAGATCCGTGAAGAACCCGTCGCCGCCGGGTGCGCGATCGAAGAGGCGCCCTCCCGAGACCGGGGTTCCCGCGACGTCGTCGCGTGCAATGGCCATGGCCCGCCGTGCCAGGTGCGCCGCGGCGTCGGCCTGTTCGCGAGCGTCGCCGGGCGCGAGTTCGGGGCGCTCGGCCGTCGCGAGCGCGTCGCGCGCCTCGGCGAGCAGCACGGCAGCCTCGTCGCGGCGGATGCGGGCTGCGGCATCGACGGGTTCGGCGGCGAGGGCGTGTGCGGCCGTTCCGACGAGCATGCGCGCGGCGGCGAGGGCGCTCGATCGCTCGGCGAGCACTCGCTGCGACAGCTCGCCGGCACTCGTTCCCGCACGGAGCTCGGCGTCGATCGCGGCATCCGCTCGCACGACTCTGCGGCCGAGTGCGACGGGGTCGCGACCGACCGCCGCGAGTGCCTCGCGGAGTGCTGCCGCCTCGGCGGCGAAGTCGTCGGCGACGGAGCGCATGCGGGTGCTCTCCATCGCGCGGGCGGTGTCGATGTCGCGTTCGAGGGCGGCGATGCCGTCGGCGACCGAGAGGTCGCTCGCCGAGAGCGCGGCGATGCGCGCCTCGACCGCCGTGGCCGATTCGGCCGCGCCGCGAAGGGCCGTGCGGGCGGCGGTGAGGTGCAGCCCCGCGGCGGTGCCGGGCACGGCGGCGGCAGGAGCCGAGGTCTGCACACGTGCCGAGTCGAGCGCCGCGCGGGCGTCGGCGAGCGCCGTCGCGGCGGGTTCGAGCGCCGCGGCCGAGTACCGGTCGCTCGCATCGGCGAGCCGCGCGGTGGCGCCGGCGACGGTGCGCTCGAGCGCTGCAAGCCGGTCGAGGAGCGCGTCGTGCTCCTCGACGGCGCGGGCGCCGAGCGTGCGCAGCTGCTCGAGCGCGCTGCGCTGCCGGTCGAGCGCGGCGTCGACGGCGGCGGTGAGTGCGAGGATCCGTTCGAACGACGCGCGTCGCACGCGCTCGTCGGTGGTGCGCCCCGCCTCCCGCTGCACGGCGAAGGCGTCGGCGAGCTGGGCCCTGGCGTCGGCGACGACGGCGCCCGACGCGGCGGCGACCGCATCGCCGTCGAGCGCACGCGCGTAGTCGACCTCCGTTGCGGCCGCGGTCACGTGTTCGTCGGATGCCACGAGGGCGAGCCCCGCCCGACGTTCGAGTTCGTCGAGCCCGACGGTCGGCGGCGCCTCGGCCGCGCGCCGGGCGACCGGTGCGAGCTCGCGGCGCTTGGACCGGGCGTCGAGCACGCGGAGCACGACGATGCCGAGCATCACGCCGCCGACGATGAGCAAGGGCAGTAGCCGATCGAGACTCCACGGGTTCATCCAGCCGAGGGGAGTGACGGCGAACGCCACCGGTCCGATGCTCGCGTGCATGCGCTGGCCTCCTCGTCGATCGGTCGCGACCAGCCGAGTCTCCGGGCGTCGCAGGCGATGCGGAGTCGGACGAGAAGAGCCCCGGCCGATTCGGCCGAGGCTACTCGATTTCGTGCCCCCGGAGGGATTCGAACCCCCGACCTACGGTACCGGAAACCGGCGCTCTATCCCCTGAGCTACGGAGGCGCACAGCTAGAGACATTACCACTTCGCACGCCGCTTCCCGACCCGTCGGGCGGCGCGCGACCCGCGGAACAGCGGCTCAGGAGGGGTTGAGCCGGGCGACCGTGCCGAGCAGGTCGTCGCGCACCTTGGCGGTGAGGAACGCGCGGGCGCCGTGCAGCACCGGGTCGTGGTCGACGCGCGTCGCGACGACCTCGGGGTACCACCGGCTGATGCTGCGGATGCCCCGCTCCACCGCGTCGGCGAGCGCCTCGCCGCCGGCGATCGCGGTGGGGCCGGCGAGCACGAGTCGGCCGGGATCGAGGGTCGCGAGCAGCGGCAACGAGATGTGGGCGATGCGCACGCCGAGCTCTTCGATGATCGCCTCGCGCCGGTCGCTCGCGGCGATCGCCTCGAGTGCCGACGCGTAGTCGACGGCCTCGAGTCCGTGGGCGGCCGCGATGCGGCACACCGCCACGGCCCCGGCGAGGTCCTGGCTCGTCGCGGCATGCTCGTCGAGCGCCTGGGCCGCGGCCGAGAGCGGAAGGAACCCGATCTCGCCTGCACCGCCGAAGCTGCCGCGGTGCAGATCGCCGTTCACGTCGAATGACGCACCGACGCCGTTGCCGAGCCAGAGCAGTGCGAACACGTCGCGGCCCGAGCCTGCGCCCGACTCGCGTTCGGCGATCGCCGCCAGGTTCACATCGTTCTCGACGAACACCGACACCCCGAGCTCGGCCTCGAGCAAGCGGTGCAGCCCGCTCACCGGCCATCCCGGCAGGGTCTCGCTGAAGAGGGTGCCGGCATCGCCCGGGTCGACGTACCCGGCCGTGCCGATGCACACGGTGTGCACGGCGTCGGGGTCGGTGCCCGCGGCCGCACTCGCGTCGCGGATCGCCGCGGCGACCTCGCGCACGGCGTCGCGCTCGGCCGGGTCACGGGAGAGCGCGGTGCGCACGACGGGCCGCTCCCCGCCGGCCGCGTCGACGACCGAGGCTCGGAGGCCGTCGGCTTCGATGGCGATCACGACGCCGAGCGGACGGTCGGTGCGTGCCGCGTAGAGCGTGGCGCTGCGCCCCGGATTGCCGGCGACCTGACCGCGTTCTTCGACGACGCCGGCCGCGATGAGCCGGGTCATCATCATCGAGGCGGTGGGCTTGGAGACGCCGACGAGTTCGCAGATGCGGTTGCGGGTGAGCGGGCCGTGGTCGAGCAGTGCCGAGAGCCCGACGCGGTCGTTGACCGCACCGAGCCATGATGGCGTGCCGTGCGCTGATCTCATCGTCGAACCGTTCTCGTCGTCGCTGCGATCAGGCGGCGGGCGGCAGGTTGCCGAGCACGTCGGCGACGATCTGGCCGGCGTCGCCCGGCTCGAAGAGCACGGTCGACTCGACGACGATCCAGTACGGGCCGCTGAAGACCTGCGCCACACCGGTGCCGTTGACCTGGCTGAAGTAGCCCTCGACATCGGGCGGGGTGCCGTAGGTGGGCACGGGGGTCGAGCCCATCGCCGCGTCGTTCTGGTGCGCCACGAGGGCGTCGGCCGGGGGAGTGGCGACGGCGACCTCGATGATCTCGCCGCTCGTCTGGTTCAGCCAGCCGCAGGCCGTGCCCGCCTCGTCGACCACGGCGACGACCTGTTCGCCCTTCGGCTCGAAGCCGGGAGCCGAGCCGAAGTTCGGGTTGAACGCGTACACCTGGTCGAGGGTCAGCAGCGCGTCGCATTCGATGGCGAACGGCACCGGCGGCTCGGCGGTCGCGGTCGGCTCGGCCGAGGCGCTCGGGGTCACGCTCGCGGCCGGCGGGGCGGTCGACTTCTCAGGGTCGGGCGCCGCCCCCGTGCATCCGCTCAACAGCATCATGGATGTCGCGGCCGCGAGTGCTGCGGCGGCGACGGGACGGGCGCGAGTCAAGGGGGACGAGCGAGGCATGTGACGAACCTTATCAATGGCGGCGGGTAGGATTTGCGGGTGACTCCCGCCGACCTTTCGCATGCCCTGTACGCCCTCGTGCTCGCCGTCGTCGAGCGACGTCGCGCGGCGGGCGACGAGGTCGCGTTCGACCTCACAGCGGGTGACATCGTGCTCGAGCGCCCGAAGAACCGCGAGCACGGCGACTGGGCGTCGAACATCGCGATGCGCGTCGCGAAGCCGCTCGGCATGAACCCGCGCGAACTCGCGACCGAACTGGCGACCGGGCTCGCGGGCGTCGAGGGCGTCGCGTCGGCCGAGGTCGCCGGGCCGGGCTTCATCAACGTGCGCCTCGACGCGGCGGCCGCGGGTGCACTCGCCAAGACCATCGTCGAGGCGGGCGCCGACTACGGCCGCAGCGACTCGCTGGCCGGCAACGTCATCAACCTCGAGTTCGTGTCGGCCAACCCCACCGGCCCGCTGCACATCGGCCACACGCGCTGGGCCGCGCTCGGCGACTCGATCGGCCGGGTGCTGCGCGCCGCCGGCGCCGAGGTCGCCAACGAGTACTACATCAACGACGCCGGCAACCAGATGGAGGTCTTCGGCGCCTCGGTGCTCGCCGCGGCGAAGGGCGAGCCGACCCCCGAGGGCGGCTACCCGGGCGCCTACATCGGCGAGCTCGCCCGCCAAGTGCTCGAGCGCGAGCCGAAGCTCCTCGAACTCGACCACGCCGTGGCGCTGCACACCGCCACCGAGATCGCCTACGAGCTGCAGCTCGCCGAGATCCGCGCCTCGCTCGCCCGATTCAACGTGCACTTCGACGTATGGACGAGCGAGCGTCGCCTGCACCGCAAGGGCGACGACGGGCTCTCCGACACCGACACCGCGGTCGAACGACTGCGCGCCCAGGGCCACGTCTTCGAGCTCGACGGCGCCGTGTGGGTGCGCACGACCGACTTCGGCGACGACAAAGACCGGGTCATCCGCCGCGCCAACGGGGTCTACACCTATTTCGCCGCCGACGCCGCCTACTACCTCGACAAGAGCGATCGGGGCTTCGCTCACAAGATCTACCTGCTCGGCGCCGACCACCACGGCTACGTGCACCGCCTGAAGGCGCTCGCCGGCGCGGCGGGCGACGACCCCGAGCGCGACATCGAGGTGCTCATCGGTCAGCTCGTCTCGATCAACGGCGCGAAGCTCTCGAAGCGCGCGGGCAACATCATCGAGCTCGACGACCTGCAGGCCTGGCTCGGCACCGACGCGCTGCGCTACACGCTCGGCCGGTACCCCGCCGACTCGCCGCTGACGATCGACCCCGAGATCCTGCAGCGTCGCACGAACGACAACCCGGTCTTCTACGTGCAGTACGCCCACGCCCGCACCTGCGCAGTCGACCGCAACGCGGCATCCGTCGGCCTCGACCGCTCGTCGTTCGCACCCGAACTGCTCACCCACGAGACCGAGTCGGCTCTGCTCGGCGCCCTGCAGGACTTTCCGCGCGTCGTGGCCCAGGCGGCCGAACTTCGCGAACCGCATCGCGTCGCGCGCTACATCGAAGAGCTCGCGGGGCTCTACCATCGGTGGTACGACAACTGCCGCGTGCTGCCCCTCGGCGAGGAGCCCATCGGCGAACTGCACCGCACGCGGCTCTGGCTGAACGATGCCACGGGCCAGGTGCTCCGCAACGGTCTCGCGCTGCTCGGCGTATCGGCACCCGAACGCATGTGACCGAACGCATGTGACCCACCGCATGCGACCCACCGCATGCGACCCACCCCGATCCGGAGGCCTCGATGGCGACCCACGGCGACGAGCGCGACGAACGCGCAGACTCCGAGACGCCCTGGTGGCGCGACGGGGCCGACGGGCGGGTCCAGCCGGCCGAAGGGCAGGGCGGGCCGGCCACGGCTGACGAGTCGTCACCGACCGCGGTGCTGCCGACCGAATCGCTGTCGGCGACCGAGGTGCTGTCGACCGAGAGCGCCCTGGTCGCAGGGGGCACCCAGGCAGCAGCGGGCACCCAGGCAGCAGCGGGCACCCAGGCCGCAGCAGGCACCGAGCCCGCTGCGCCCGGTACCCGTCGACGGCTCAGCCGTGCCGCACGCGCGTGGATCATCGCGGGCGTCGTGCTCGCGGTGCTCGTCGCACTCGTCGTCGTGGTCGACATCGTCGCCCGGGGCGTCACCGAGCAGCGCGTCGCGGCGCAGATCGAGGCGGACCTGCCCGACGGCGTCGAGGGTGACGTCGACGTGACGATCGGCGGGTTCTCGATCATCGCGCAGTACCTCTCGGGCACGATGCAGCACGTCGAACTCAGCGCTCCAGAGCTGAGCGTCGGCGGCACCCCCATCGCCGTCGACGTCGTCGCGGAGGGCATGCCGGTCGACCCCGCGTCCCCCGTCGAGCACCTGACGGCGACCATCACCGCCGACGAGGCCGCGGTCAACCAGCTCATCACGGTCGCCGGTGTCGAGACCGGCCTCTCGCTCGGCGACGGCACGGTCGGCTACGACGGCCGCATCGAGATCTTCGGCCTGCCGATCACCTACCAGGTCACCGCGACCCCCACGGCCGCGGGCGACTCCGTGCTGCTCGAACCGGCCGGCGTCGAGGTCGGCGCCGCAGGGACGTCGATCGACGTCTCCGGAGTCATCGACCGGCTCCTCGGCGGCAACCCGCTCGAGGTGTGCATCGCCGACCGACTGCCGCAGGGCGTGCTGCTCGACTCGGTCGAGGTCACGCCGGGTGTCGCGGTCGTGAGGCTCACCGGCGACGGGCTCGTGCTCGACTCCGCGAACCTCCAGCAGACGGGCAGCTGCAGCTAGTCGCGTCGCCGTCGATTCGGCTCGGCCTGCACGCCTCGGTAGACTCGCCGTACGCCGCCCACAAGGCTGCGCGCACAGCAGGCTTCAGGAACCGATCCGGGTTCGCTCGCCGCGAGCGATCCACGCCATCGTCTTTCCGTCCGTGAGGTTCCCCCGTGGCATCCACCGCTTCCGCCCCCGGGCGGCCGAGCGTGCCCGGCACCAGCGCCGTGCCCGCCGACGCCAACGCACTCGCGCCGCTCGTCTGGCCGTCCTCGGCCGCGCGTGACCGCGCCGGGCGGCTCGTGATCGCCGGCCGCGACGCGGCCTCGCTCGCCGCCGAATTCGGCACTCCGCTCTACCTCGTCGACGAAGCCGACGCCCGCGCCAGAGCGGCTCGAGTCGTGCGGGCGTTCGGCGACGCCGCGGCATCCATCGGCACGACCGTGACGATCTATTACGCAGGCAAGGCCTTCCTCTCGGGCGCCGTCGTGCGCTGGATGGCCGACGAGGGCCTCGCGATCGACGTGTGCACCGGCGGCGAGCTCGCCGTCGCGCTCGCCGCGGGCGCCGACCCCGCCCGCATCGGCTTCCACGGCAACAACAAGTCGCTCGCCGAGATCGAGCGCGGCGTCGCAGCCGGCGTCGGCGCGATCGTCATCGACAGCGAGATCGAGATCGAACGGGTGGCGGATGCCGCGGCGCGCGCCGGCCGCGTGCAAGCCGTGCGGCTGCGCGTCAACAGCGGCGTGCACGCGTCGACCCACGAGTTCCTCGCGACCGCGCACGAAGACCAGAAGTTCGGCGTGCCGCTCGGCCGGGCCGTCGAACTCGGGGCGCGCATCCGCTCGCACGCCTCGCTCGACTTCCTCGGCCTGCACTGCCACATCGGCTCGCAGATCTTCGACGCAGCGGGCTTCGCCGAATCGGCCGAGCGCCTGCTCGCCGTGCACGCCGAGCTGTCGGCATCGGCGCCCGTGCCCGAGCTGAACCTCGGCGGCGGCTTCGGCATCGCCTACACCTCGGCCGACGAGCCCGAGCCGATCGAAGAGATCGCGCGCGGCATCGCCGCCGCGGTCGCGAACGGGTGCCGCGAGCACGGCGTGCCCGTGCCGAAGCTCGCCTTCGAACCCGGACGCCTGATCATCGGCCCCGCCGGGGTCACCCTCTACACGGTCGGCACCGTCAAGCCCGTGCCGATCGAGGGCGGCACCCGGCACTACGTCTCGGTCGACGGCGGCATGAGCGACAACGCGCGCACGGCGCTCTACGGCGCCGACTACTCGGCCCGCATCGCCTCGCGCGTCTCGGGCGCCGCGCCCGTGCTCGTGCGAGTCGCGGGCAAGCACTGCGAGTCGGGCGACATCGTCGTCGACACCGAGCACCTGCCGGGCGACGTCGCCCCGGGCGACCTGCTCGCGGTGCCCGCGACGGGCGCCTACTGCTGGTCGCTCGCGTCCAACTACAACCACGTGCCGCGCCCGCCCGTCGTCGCCGTGCGCGACGGCGCGGCGCGCGTGATCGTGCACGGCGAGACCGAGCAGCAGTTGCTCGCCCGCGACGCGGGCCTCGAAGCATCCGCTGTCACCTCATTTGACAACCCCGGCGAAGGGAACCCCGCATGATCGAGTACCGCTCCATTCGAGTGGGCCTGCTCGGCGCGGGCTCCGTCGGCTCGCAGGTGGCGCGCCTGCTGCTCGAGCACTCCGACGAGCTCGCCCAGCGCATCGGCGCCCGCATCGAACTCGTCGGCGTCGCGGTGCGCGACCTCGAAGCGAAGCGCGACGTCGAGCTGCCGCGGGAGCTGCTGACGACCGACGTCGATACGCTCATCCTCGGCTCCGACATCGTGATCGAACTCATGGGCGGCATCGAGCCGGCCCGCACGCTCGTGCTGCAGGCGATCGCCTCGGGCGCCGACGTCGTCACGGGCAACAAGGCGCTGCTCGCCCAGCACGGCCCCGAGCTCTTCGCCGCAGCCGAGCAGGTCGGGGCGCAGCTCTCGTACGAAGCGGCCGTCGCCGGCGCGATCCCGATCATCCGGCCGCTGCGCGAGAGCCTCGCCGGCGACCGCATCGACCGCATCCTCGGCATCGTCAACGGCACGACCAACTTCATCCTCGACCGCATGGACACGACGGGCGCCTCGCTCGAAGACGCCCTCGCGACCGCGACCGAACTCGGGTACGCCGAGGCCGACCCGACCGCCGACATCGGCGGCTACGACGCGGCGCAGAAGGCCGCGATCCTCGCGAGCATCGCGTTCCACACGAGCGTGCCCGTCGAGGCCGTGCACCGCGAAGGCATCACGGGCGTCTCCGCCGAGCAGGTCGAGTCGGCGCGCAAGGCCGGCTACGTCGTCAAGCTCCTCGCGATCTGCGAGCGGCTGACCGACGCCGAGACCGGCGAAGAGGGCGTCTCGGCGCGGGTCTACCCGGCGCTCGTGCCCCGCAGCCACCCCCTGGCCGCCGTGCACGGCGCGAACAACGCCGTGTTCGTCGAGGCATCCGCTGCCGGCCCGCTCATGTTCTACGGCGCCGGAGCCGGCGGAGTGCAGACCGCCTCCGCCGTGCTCGGCGACCTCGTGGCGATCGCCCGCCGACACGTCATCGGCGGCCCCGGCACGGCCGAGTCGACGCACGCGGCGCTGCCCGTGCTCGAGATCGGGCGCATCACCACGCGCTACGCCATCACGCTCGAGGTCGCCGACGAACCGGGCGTGCTCGAGCAGATCGCGCGCATCTTCGCCGACCACGGCGTCTCGGTCGAGCAGTTGCAGCAGACCGTCAGCGAGGGCTCCGAGCGAGCTACGCTGGTGATCGGGACGCACGAGGCGAAGGAGTCCGCGCTCGCCGAGACCGTCGCCGCCCTCGCCCAGAGCCCCGTCGTCGCATCCGTCGCGTCCGTCCTCCGAGTCGAAGGAGCAGTGTGAACACCCCCATCACCCCCAAGGCGAACTCGCGTCAATGGCGCGGAGTCATCCGCGAGTACGCCGATCGGCTCGACGTCACCGACGCCACCCCGGTCGTCACCCTCGGCGAGGGCGGCACGCCGCTCCTGCCCGCCCCCGCGCTCTCGGCCCGCACCGGCGCCGACGTCTGGGTGAAGTTCGAAGGCATGAACCCCACGGGCTCGTTCAAAGACCGCGGCATGACGATGGCCGTCACGAAGGCCGTCGAGCACGGCGCGAAGGTCGTCATCTGCGCCTCGACGGGCAACACCTCTGCGTCGGCCGCCGCCTACGCCACGCACGCCGGCATCAAGGCCGCGGTGCTCGTGCCCGAGGGCAAGATCGCGATGGGCAAGCTCAGCCAGGCCATCGCCCACAACGCCGAGCTGCTGCAGGTGCAGGGCAACTTCGACGACTGCCTCGACATCGCCCGCGACCTCGCGGCGAACTACCCCGTGCACCTCGTGAACTCGGTCAACAACGATCGCATCGAGGGGCAGAAGACGGCGGCCTTCGAGGTCGTCGAGGTGCTCGGCGACGCGCCCGACTTCCACTTCATCCCCGTCGGCAACGCCGGCAACTACACGGCGTACACGCGCGGCTACCGCGAAGACATCGCGGCGGGCAACGCCACGCGTCTGCCCCGCATGTTCGGCTTCCAGGCCGCGGGCTCGGCGCCCATCGTGCGCGGCGAGGTCGTGCGCGACCCCGACACCATCGCGAGCGCGATCCGCATCGGCAACCCCGCCTCGTGGGAGCTCGCCCTCGAGGCGCGCGACGCGTCCGACGGCTACTTCGGTGCGATCGACGACGACAAGATCCTCGAGGCCCAGCGCATCCTCTCGGCGGAGGTCGGCATCTTCGTCGAGCCCGCGTCGGCGATCTCGGTCGCCGGCCTGCTCGAGCGCTCGGCCGCGGGCGTCGTGCCCGCGGGCGCGCGGGTCGTGCTCACGGTCACGGGCCATGGCCTGAAGGACCCGCAATGGGCGCTGCGCACCGCCGACGGATCCGACGTGCAGCCGACGGTCGTGCCGGTCGACACCGCGCAGATCGCCTCGGTGCTCGGGCTCAGCTCGTGACGGCTGCCCAGTCGCAGGCCGGCGCGCCGCAGGATGCGGCCGCGCAGCTCGCCGGTCGCCGCGTGCTCGTCAAGGTGCCCGCGACCTCGGCGAACCTCGGCCCCGGCTTCGACACGCTCGGCCTCGCGCTCGCCAGGTACGACGAGCTCGAGGTCTCGGTTCCGGATGCCGCGGGGCAGGCGCCTCGACTCGACATCGAGGTGCACGGCGTCGGCGAGGGCGAGGTGCCGCTCGACGAGTCGCACCTCGTGGTGCGTGCGATCGCCCACACCTTCGCCCGCTCGGGCGTGCCGATGCCGGCGCTCAAGCTCGTGGCGCACAACGTCATCCCGCACGGCCGCGGCCTCGGCTCCTCGGGCGCCGCGATCGTCGCGGGCGTCGTGGCGGCCAAGGGCCTGCTCGAGGGCATCGTCGACTTCAGCGCCGACGAGCTGCTCGACCTCGCGACCGAACTCGAGGGGCACCCCGACAACGTGGCGCCGGCGCTCTTCGGCGGGCTCACGATCGCGTGGGTGACGCCCGAGGGGCCGCGGCACAAGAAGCTCATGGTGCACCGCGGCGTCTCGCCGCTCGTGCTCGTGCCCGAGCACGAGATGTCGACGGCGCTCGCCCGTTCGCTGCAGCCCGAGTCGGTGCCGCACGAAGACGCCGTGTTCAACGTCTCACGTTCGGCGCTGCTCGTCGCCGCGCTCATCCAGAGCCCCGAGCTGCTCTTCCAGGCCACCGAAGACAAGCTGCACCAGCACTACCGCGCTGCGGCGATGCCCGAGACCGACCGGCTGATCCGAGTGCTCCGCGAGGCGGGGCATCCCGCGGTCGTCTCCGGCGCGGGCCCTTCGATCCTCGTGCTCGCGAGCGACCCCAGCGAACGCGCGGCGGCCATCGCCCTCGTCGAGGCCTCGGCCGACACCGCCTGGCAGGCGCTGCCGCTCGCCGTGGACTTCAAGGGCGCGACGGTTCAGAGCGCGTAGCGGTCTGAACCGTCGCGATAGGCGGCAGCCCCAGGAGGATCATCCGCCCCGCAGCATCCAACCCTCCGATACCGCTCTGCAGGCGCGTCGCGTGGCGGGACGCAGGGTTCGGTGGTGATAGACTGGCGACGCACCCGGCAGGTGACGCACTGTTCGTGTCCCAGCTCGCTCGTGCAATTCCCGGCAATCTATTGCTTTCGCTCTCGCGCGTGTCTGCGCCATCGTGCGCACCGGCATCGTTCGTGCCAGCGATCAGCTCTCCTGAATCCGCAACTCTTGCGACAGGGGAAAGGAACATACCCAAGTGACCAACGGAACCGACCGCGCCGACAGCGCGGCCAACACCGCCCGTCTTTCCGCCATGAAGGTGGCCGAGCTGCAAGAGCTCGCATCGTCTCTCGGACTCGCGAGCGGCAAGCTCCGAAAGGGAGATCTCGTCGAACTGATCTCCACCCACCAGCTCGCCGTCGCCGGCGAGTCGGCAGCGTCGGCCGACGTCGCCGAGCTCGCGGCGCCGAACGCGGCCGCGCCGCTCGAGCTCGACGTGCCCGTCGCGGCCGCAGCGCCCGAGGCGCCGGCCGCAGCGGTCGTGACGGATGTCGTGGCTGAAGCGCCCGCGACCACCGCACCGACCCGGCAACGACGTCAACCCCGTCGTGCCACGAGCGCGACGACCTCGGCCGTGCAGCACGTCAACGGCGGGGGGGCCGGTGTCGCCCTCGTTCCCGCGGCCGACGCAGCCGTTCCCGCCACGACGGCGGCGGCGCCCGCTGCTGCGCCGACTTCGGCGCCCGAGAGCGACGACGCACGTGAGGCCGCTCGCGCCGCCGTGCGCGAAGAGCTCGCCGCGGCGACCGGTGAAGGCGCTCGCGCCGCCCAGCCGAACGAGACCGACGGCGACGCCGCGGCATCCGAAGAGCCCCGCCAGGGTCGCAGCCGCAACCGCGGCCGTCGGGGCGGTGAGCGCGGCGATCGCGCCGAGCGCGGCGACGACGCCCAGAAGGGCGAGCAGAAGCAGGGCGAGCGCCAGTCCGGCCGTCAGAACGGCGAGCAGGCTCGCAAGGGCGACGAGCAGGGCGCCAAGTCCGGCGAGCCGCGCCAGGGCGGCGACGCCGACAAGTCCAAGCAGGGCGAGGGCCGCGGCCGCGACGGCCAGGCTCGCGATGGCCAGAACCGTGACGGTCAGGCCCGTGATGGTCAGAACCGTGACGGTCAGGCCCGTGATGGTCAGAACCGTGACGGTCAGGCCCGTGATGGTCAGAACCGTGACGGTCAGGCCCGTGACGGTCAGGCGCAGCTCGACGGCGAAGGCGGCCGTCGCAACCGCTACCGCGATCGCAAGCGTCGCGGTCAGGGCATGGGCGACGAGCTCGAGCCCGAGATCCTCGACGACGACGTGCTGATCCCCATCGCGGGCATCCTCGACGTGCTCGACAACTACGCGTTCGTTCGCACGACCGGCTACCTGCCGGGCCCGAGCGACGTCTACGTCTCGCTCGGCCAGGTGAAGAAGTACAACCTGCGCAAGGGCGATGCGGTCGTCGGCGCCATCAAGCAGCCGCGCGACAACGACTCGAACAGCCGTCAGAAGTACAACGCGCTCGTGAAGGTCGACTCGATCAACGGCCAGACGACCGACGAGGCCGCCGCCCGGGTCGAATTCCAGAGCCTCACGCCGCTGTACCCGCAAGAGCGACTGCGCCTCGAGACCGAGCCGACCAAGCTCACGCAGCGCATCATCGACCTCATCGCCCCGATCGGCAAGGGCCAGCGCGGCCTCATCGTCGCGCCCCCGAAGGCCGGCAAGACGATCGTGCTGCAGCAGATCGCCAACGCGATCTCGATCAACAACCCCGAGGTGCACCTCATGGTCGTGCTGGTCGACGAGCGCCCCGAAGAGGTCACCGACATGCAGCGCACGGTGAAGGGCGAGGTCATCGCCTCGACCTTCGACCGCCCTGCTGAAGACCACACGACGGTCGCCGAGCTCGCCATCGAGCGTGCCAAGCGACTCGTCGAGCTCGGTCACGACGTCGTCGTGCTGCTCGACTCGATCACCCGCCTCGGCCGCGCGTACAACCTGGCCGCACCGGCGTCCGGTCGCATCCTCTCGGGCGGTGTCGACGCTTCGGCGCTGTACCCGCCGAAGCGCTTCTTCGGTGCCGCCCGCAACATCGAGAACGGCGGCTCGCTGACCATCCTCGCCACGGCGCTCGTCGAGACCGGGTCGAAGATGGACGAGGTGATCTTCGAGGAGTTCAAGGGCACCGGCAACTCCGAACTGCGCCTCTCGCGCCAGCTCGCCGACAAGCGCATCTTCCCGGCGGTCGACGTCAATGCGTCGTCCACGCGCCGCGAAGAGATGCTGCTCTCGGCCGACGAGGTCAAGATCACCTGGCAGCTGCGCCGTGCCCTCGCGGGCCTCGAGCAGCAGCAGGCGCTCGAGGCCGTGCTCGGCCGCCTGAAAGAGACGCAGTCGAACGTCGAGTTCCTCATGCTCATGCAGAAGTCGATGCCGGTCGCCACCGGTCACGGCAACTCGCACGGGCACGAGTCCGACCACCGCTGAGGCGCCCGTGTTCGAGTCCGTCCAGAGCCTGCTCGCCGAGCACGCGCAGCTGCAAGATGAGCTCGCCGACCCGGCGCTGCACGCCGACGCCGCGCGCGCGAAGAAGGTCAATCGGCGCTACGCCGAGCTGAGCCGCATCGTCGCCGCGCACTCGGCGTGGCTCGAGGCCCAAGACGACCTCGCTGCAGCGCGTGAGCTCGCGAAAGAGGACGACGCGTTCGCCGAAGAGGTGCCCGCGCTCGAAGAGGGGCTCGCTGCGGCGCAGGAGCGGCTTCGGCGGCTCCTGATCCCGCGCGACCCCGACGACGGCCGCGACGTGATCATGGAGATCAAGGGCGGCGAGGGCGGCGCCGAGAGCGCCCTCTTCGCCGCGGACCTGCTGCGCATGTACATCCAGTACGCGCAGTCGAAGGGCTGGAAGGTCGAGCTGCTCGACCAGAACGAGTCCGACCTCGGCGGCTACAAAGACGTGCAGGTGGCGATCAAGTCGAACGCGACCGACCCGTCGCAGGGCGTCTGGGCGCACCTCAAGTACGAGGGCGGCGTGCACCGCGTGCAGCGCGTGCCCGTCACCGAGACGCAGGGGCGCATCCACACCTCGACGACGGGCGTGCTCGTCTTCCCCGAGGTCGACGAGCCCGAAGAGGTCGACATCAGCCAGAACGACCTGAAGATCGACGTCTACCGGTCGAGCGGACCCGGCGGCCAGTCGGTCAACACGACCGACTCCGCGGTGCGCATCACGCACCTGCCGACCGGCATCGTCGTCTCGATGCAGAACGAGAAGTCGCAGCTGCAGAACCGCGAGGCCGCGATGCGCGTGCTCCGCGCGCGCATCCTCGCACGTCAGCAGGAGGAGATCGCGGCGGCCGCGTCCGACGCCCGCAAGTCGCAGATCCGCTCGATGGACCGCTCGGAGCGCATCCGCACGTACAACTTCCCCGAGAACCGCATCGCCGATCACCGCACCGGGTACAAGGCCTACAACCTCGACCAGGTCATGAACGGCGCGCTCGACCCGATCATCGAGTCGGCGATCCAGGCCGACGAAGAGGCGCGGCTCGCTCACCTCGGCGACCAGTAGCCGCGCGCCGACCTCTTTCACGCGAACGGCCACTTGATGCCGCCTCCAGCGCGATGGGGCGGCATCGAGTGTCCGTTCGTCGGATGGGGAGGGCCGGACAGCGCAGACGGGCACGGCGCGCCGAACGGCTCGGACATGCCAGCCCAGGCGGCTCGGACATGCCAGTCCAGGCGGCTCGGACATGCCAGTCCAGGCGGCTCAGGCGTGCCAGTCCAGGCGGCTCAGGCGTGCCAGTCCAGGCGGCTCAGGCGTGCCAGTCCAGGCAGCTCAGATGTGCCAGTCGTGGATGCCGCGCGCGGCGTCGGCCGTCTCATGCGAGAGCGGCTTGAAGGTCGCGGGGATCCCGACGATGAGCGAGTGCGCCGGGGCATCCTTCGTCACGACCGCGTTCGCACCGATCGCGCTCCACGCGCCGATCGTGATGTCGCCGAGCACCTTGGCACCGGCGCCCACCGTCACGCCGTCGTCGAGAGTCGGATGCCGCTTGGTGCCGCGCCCCGCGCCGCGCGACGCCTTTCCGCCGAGGGTGACACCGTGGTAGAGCATGACGTCGTCGCCGATGATCGAGGTCTCGCCGACGACGACGCCCATGCCGTGGTCGATGAAGAACCGGCGGCCGATCGTGGCGCCGGGGTGGATCTCGACGCCCGTGAGGAACCGCATGAGCTGCGAGACGAGCCGCGCGGGCAGGCGCAGCCCGCCGCGCCAGAGCACGTGTGCGAGCCGGTAGCCCCAGATGGCGTGCAGGCCGGAGTAGGCGAGGAACACCTCGAGGTTTCCGCGGGAGGCGGGGTCGTGCGCGCGCGCCGTCGCGATGTCCTCGCGGAGTGCTCGGAAGAAGTTCACATCGATAGTCAATCAGTCTGTACGTCGTTCGGATGCACCGAGCGCCCGGCCAGCGCGTCGACGCTGCGCCGGGCGCTCGCGGGCGCTCAGTCTCGCAGGTCTTCGTACAGCACCGTCGACACGTAGCGCTCGCCGAAGTCGGGCACGACGACGACGATCGTCTTGCCGTCGTTCTCGGGGCGCTTCGCGACCTCGAGGGCCGCCCAGACGGCCGCGCCCGACGAGATGCCGCCGAGGATGGCCTCGTCGGTCGCGAGCTTGCGGGCGGTCGCGATGGCGTCGCTCGTCGCGACGTCGACGACCTCGTCGTAGACCTCGCGGTCGAGCACGTCGGGCACGAAGTTCGCGCCGAGGCCCTGGATCTTGTGGGGGCCGGCGGTGCCCTGCGTGAGGATGGGGGAGTCGGCCGGCTCGACCGCGACGACCTGCACGCCGGGCTTCTGCTCCTTGAGGTAGCGCCCGGCGCCCGTGATGGTGCCGCCCGTGCCGATGCCCGAGACGAGGATGTCGACGCCGCCGTCGGTGTCGGCCCAGATCTCGGGGCCGGTCGTCGCGTAGTGGATCGCCGGGTTCGCCTCGTTCTCGAACTGGCGTGCGAGGATCGCGCCGGGCGTGGCCTCGACGATCTCGTTCGCCTTCGCGACGGCGCCCTTCATGCCCTCGGCCCCCGGGGTGAGCACGATCTCGGCACCGTAGGCGCGCAGCAGCACTCGGCGTTCGACGCTCATGGTCTCGGGCATGGCGAGCACGACACGGTAGCCGCGCGCCGCACCGACGAGGGCGAGCGCGATACCGGTGTTGCCGCTCGTGGCCTCGACGATCGTGCCGCCCGCGGTGAGCGCGCCCGACTTCTCGGCCGCGTCGATGATGGCCACGCCGATGCGGTCCTTCACGCTCGCGGCCGGGTTGTAGAACTCGAGCTTGGCCAGCACCGTGGCGCCTGCGCCCTCGGTGAGCCGGTTCAGGCGCACGAGCGGAGTGCGGCCGACGACCTCGGTGATGTTCTCGTAGATCTGCGCCATGGGCTTGCCTCTCGAATCGGTGGTGACGGTGCGACGGATGAAGGGGATGAAGACGGCCTCAGCCTAGGCTTCGGCTCGTATCGAGGCGAGTGCGTTACATTCCATTGCGTGGATACGACACCCCCCGACGCCCGTGCGCGATCACTGCGCGACCTTCGAGCACAGGCGGTCGCCGCGCTCGCGTCGGCGGGACTGCCCGACTCCGAGGTCGATGCCGAGCTCCTGCTCGGCCATGTGCTCGGGCTCTCGCGTGGCGAGCTGCAGGCTCGCATGGTCGTCGGCGGCGAGATGAGCGAGGCGGATGCCGCGGCACTCGACGCGCTCGTCGGGCGTCGGGCCCGGCGCGAGCCGCTGCAGCACATCACGGGGCGTGCGGCGTTCCGCAACCTCGACCTGCAGGTCGGCCCCGGGGTCTTCGTGCCGCGGCCCGAGACCGAGCAGGTCGCCCAGCTCGCGATCGACGCGCTCGCCTCTTCGGCGGAGCCCGAGCCCATCGGCGTCGACCTCGGCACGGGCAGCGGCGCCATCGCGCTCGCGCTCGCGACCGAGGTGCCGCACGCGAGGGTGTGGGCGGTCGAGAAATCGCCAGAGGCGTTCGTGTGGGCGAAGCGCAACGTGGCCGAGGCGGCCGCGCCCAATCTCGAGCTCGTCTTCGGCGACCTCGCCGACGCCCTGCCCGAACTCGACGGCCTGGTGGCGGTCGTGGTGTCGAACCCGCCGTACGTTCCCCTCCGCGAGATGCCTCGCGACCCCGAGGTACGCCTCCACGACCCCGAGCTCGCGCTCTACGGCGGCGCCGACGGGCTCGACGTCGTGCGAGTGCTCTCCCGACGCGCGCTCGCGCTGCTGCGCCCGGGCGGCGTGCTCGTGATCGAGCACGGCGAGCAGCAATCGGCGTCGATCGCCGAGGTGCTCGCGGCCGACGGCTGGCGGGCGATCGCACACCACCGCGATCTCACGACGCGCGAACGGGCGACCACGGCGGTGCGCTGAGCGCTCAGCGCCGTGCGCTACTCCGGCTTCGCCCGCTCCGCCTTCTCTCGCGCGACCTTCTCGCGCTCGAGCGCGTGCTTGATCGCCTCGCGTTCGCGCTTCTGCGCCTCGCGCAGCGCCTTCTCGGCCTCCCGCCGTGCCTTCGCCGCCTCGCGGACCTGCTTGTCGCGCGGGAGTTCGAGCGCCGGCGGCAACTGCGCCCCGGCGGTGACGCCGGCGGCGCCGGACTCCATCCGGCCCACATGGTGCTCGATGCCGTCGAGGATCCGCTCGAGGCCGAACGAGAAGTCGTCGTCGCTCTCGTCGGGATCGGCGCCGGGTTCCGCGACGTACCCGCCCGCGGCGAAGAGCGGGCTCAGGTACGGGAAGCGTTCAGGGGTCACGAGTTCGGCGAGCGCCTCGAAGAAGCTCGCCCCGGTGACGTCCGCGGGGTCGGCCGCTGCCGCTGCGGCAGCGGCGATGTCGCGTTCCTGTGCGCCGGTGGCCCGCGCGTAGCTCGTGAGCAGCAGCAGGGTCGACATCTTCTCGCCGTCGCTGAGCGGGAGTGCGCGCACCTCGCGCAGGAACCAGTCGACGATGAGCAGGCTGTTCGGCGTGATCGGCGCGCCCGAGACGGGGATGTCGACGAGCCACGGGTGCTCGCGGTAGGCCGCGCGCATCGCGAACACCCACGCCCTGACGCCGTCGCGCCAGCCGCGTTCGACCGTCTCGTCGGGCACCGGGGGCGTGACCGCGCCCTCCTGCATGAGCAGGATCAGGTCGTCCTTGCTCGTGACGTAGCGGTAGAGCGACATCGTCGTGAAGCCGAGAGAGGCGGCGACCCGGCTCATCGACACGGCGCCGAGGCCCTCGGCATCGGCGATCTCGATGGCGGCGTCGACGATGCGCTCGATCGAGAGCTCGCGCTTCGGTCCGCGCTGCGGGTGGGTCGCGACGCCCCACGCGAGCGCCACCCCTCTGGGGAGTTCGGGGTCGCGTCGCTCGGGGCTCACACGCTCGGGGCTCACAGGGGGTCCGTTCTCGAAAGGGTGTTGACGACAGTCTAGAACTGTGTATTACTTAAACAACAGTGCATCATATAAACAGTTTGCGCCACACGCAGAAGAGGTGCAACGAGAGAACAGGAGAGATCCATGTCAGTCGCGATCGACACGCACGGGCTCCGCAAACGGTTCGGGTCGACGGAAGTGCTCGCGGGCCTCGACCTCAGCGTGCCCACGGGGTCGGTGTTCGCCCTGCTCGGCCCGAACGGCGCCGGCAAGACGACCACCATCAACATCCTGACGACACTTGTGAAACCCGATGCCGGCGTCGCACGGGTCGCGGGCTTCGACGTCGCCGCGTCGCCCGAGGAGGTGAAGCAGCGCATCGCCCTCACCGGCCAGTCCGCCGCCGTCGACGAGGTGCTCACCGGCACCGAGAACCTCGTCATGATGGGCCGGCTCTCGGGGCTCGGTCGACCGCAGGCACGGAGCCGCGCGGCCGAACTGCTCGAACGGTTCGATCTGACGGATGCCGCGCGCCGGCGTCTCGGCACCTACTCCGGAGGCATGCGCCGCCGTCTCGACCTCGCCCTCAGCCTCGTCGTCGACGTGCCGATCCTGTTCCTCGACGAGCCGACCACGGGCCTCGACACGCGCAGCCGTCAGGAGCTCTGGAATGTCATCCGCGGGCTCACCGAGGCCGGCACGACGGTCTTCCTCACGACGCAGTACCTCGAGGAGGCCGATCGGCTCGCCGACCGCATCGCCGTCCTCGATCGGGGCCGCATCGCAGCAGAGGGCACGGCCGACGAGCTGAAGGCGCGCATCGGCGGCGACGTCGTCGAGCTCCGCGGCGCCGAGGGCGAACTGCTGCTCGAGCTGCCGACCGACGGCAGCGTGCACGGCCTCCGCGCCGCCATCGACCTGCTCGACCACTCGCCGGCCTCGGCCGCCGCGGGCGCACAGGTGTCCATCCGCCGCCCGAGCCTCGACGACGTGTTCCTCGCGATCACCGCCGGCCCCGCGACATCCGCCCCGGCGTTCGTCGAAACCGCGGCGCTCATCGAATCGAAGTGACGACCATGACCACCCTGACGACCACTGCCACGACCACTGCTGCTGCCATCGCACCGGCTCCCGCCCCTGCCCGAGCGAAGCTCGGCCCGTTCACCGCCGAGTCGACGTTCATCGTCCGCAGCTTCCGGCACTCGGTGCGCGATATCGACGCCATGCTCATGGCGGTCCTGCTGCCGACGATGCTCATGCTGATGTTCACGTTCATCTTCGGCAACGCGATCGACCCCTCGGGCGGCTACGTCGACTACGTCGTGCCCGGCATCATCCTGCTCTGCGCGGGATTCGGCGCCTCGTCGACGGCCATCTCGGTCTCCCGCGACATGACGACGGGCATCATCGACCGGTTCCGCACCATGCCGCTGCGAAGCGGGGCGGTGACCACGGGCCACGTCGTCGCGAGCCTCGCCCGCAACCTCGTCGCGACGGGCGTCGTGATCGCGGTGGCCCTCCTCGTCGGCTTCCGGCCGAGCGCGACGCCGCTCGAATGGCTCGCGGTGCTCGGCCTCGTCGCCCTCTACATCCTCGCGATCACCTACCTCTTCGCGGCGATCGGCCTCGCGGCGTCGAGCCCCGAGGCGGCGAGCGGCTACGGATTCATCCTGCTGTTCCTGCCCTACCTCTCGAGCGCCTTCGTGCCGGTCGAGACGATGCCCGAGTGGCTGCAGTGGGTCGCCGAGAACCAGCCGATCACCCCGGTCATCGAGACGATCAGGGGGTTGCTCATGGGCACGCCGATCGGCGACTCCGCATGGTGGGCGATCGGCTGGTGCGTCGGCATCGTCGTCGTCTCCGTCATCTGGGGCGGCGAGCTGTTCCGGCGCAGGGCGGGCCGCCGCTGACGCGGTCGAACGGCAGCGGAT
>NZ_JBSHJY010000037.1:0-29815 GCF_053619715.1 Agromyces sp. NPDC055520
GCCCCAAAGACTGACCCGAGGCGGTAAGGCGAGATGGGGGCGGCCGGTCGGCCGCCCCCTTCTCGCGTCTCGACACGCGTCGGCGAGTCAGTCGTCGCGCGCGATGAGCGACTCGGGCACTTCGGATGCCGCGTCGGCGTCGACGAAGAACACCGTGCGGCGGCGGCCCTTGATGCCAGCGACCGGCACCTCGTCGCGGCTCGCGCCGGCGAGCGCGAGACCGAGGGCCGAGGCCTTGTCGGCTCCCGCGAGCACCATCCACACGCGCTGCGAGGTGTTGATCACCGGTCGAGTGAGGCTCAGCCGTTCGGGCGGCGGCTTGGGGGAGTTGCGCACGGGGATCACCGTGCGATCGGTCACCTGGATGCCGGAGCGGTGTGGGAAGAGCGAGGCGATGTGCCCGTCGGGCCCGACGCCGAGGAAGGTGATGTCGAAGATCGGGTGCGGCAGACCGTCGACGCCGTGCGATGCGAGTTCGGCCGCATACACCTCTGCAGCCGCGTCGAGGTCGAGCCCAGAGTCGGCGGCGGGGAACGGGTGCAGGTTCTCGGCCGGGAGTTCGAGAGAGCCGAGGAACGCGACACGCGCCTGCTCGTCGTTGCGCTCGGCATCGCCGGCCGGCAACCAGCGCTCGTCGCCCCACCAGAAGTGCACCCGCGACCAGTCGATCGAGGTGTGCGCCGGCGAGTCGCCGATCGCGGCAAGCACCGCGCCGCCCATCGAGCCGCCGGTCAGCACGACGTGGGCCACCGCCTGCACGTCGAGGATGTCGAGGAGCTTGGTGATGAAGCGCGCGGCGACCGAGCCGGCGAGCGACGCCTTGTCGGGGTGCACGAGCACACGCCGTTCGTTCGTCATGCGAGCACTCCTTCGTCGCCGCCGTCGAGGAGCGCGAGCCCACTCGTGATGACCTCACCGTACAGCTCATCGGGGTCGAGGCGGCGGAGTTCGTCGGCGAGGCAGTCACGCAGGTTTCGGCGCGGAAGCGCCAGGTCGTGGCTCGGCTGGCCGGGCTGGCGCAGCGTCGCGATGCCGGGTACGTCGCGGATCAGTTCGATCGCGCCCCCGGCGCGGTCGAGGCGAACGCCGTGGATGCCGTGGTACCCGGCATCGAGGCTCGCGAGCCGGTACTCGGTCGGGGCATTGAGCTGCAACCGCAGCCATGCGGCGAGCAGGGTGGTCGACGGCGAGTCGATGGCACCGCTGACGTACACCGCGGTGACGGGCTCGTAGGGCGGCTGATCGAGCACGGCGGCCAGTTGCGCGCGCCACAGGGTGAGCCGCGTCCACGCGAAGTCGGCGTCGCCCGGCGTGTAGTTCTCGGCGAGTGCACGCAGCGCCGCCTGCGGGTCGTCCTGCGTCGAGGCATCCGTGATTCTGCGATGCGCGATGCGACCGAGCGGCGAACGTCCCGGCACTTCGGGAGCCGCGCCCGGCCACCACGTGACGACGGGCGCGTCGGGAAGGAGGAGCGCCATGATGAGGCTCTCTTCGTGTCGTGCCGCATCGCCGCAGGCGCGCAGCACGATCACCTCGCTCGCACCGGCGTCGCCGCCGACGCGGATCTCGGCGTCGAGTCGGGCCGGCACGGCCGAGGCCTCGGTGCCGGGCTCGGTCGAGACGACGATCACGCGCATCGGGTGTTCGCGGGAGGCGTCGTTCGCCGCCTCGATCGCCTCTTCCTCTGCGCCGGGCGAGGTCGCGATGACGAGCGTGAGCACGCGGCCGAGGGCGACGACGCCGCCCTCTTCACGGATCTTCACGAGGGTCTTCGAGACCTTGCTGGTCGTCGTGTCGGGCAGATCGACGATCATGGGCGTCTCCAGCTTCGTCCGTCGCGTTCGAGCAGTTCATCGGCGGAGGCCGGGCCCCAGGTGCCGGGGCGGTACTGCTCGGGCTGCCCCTGGGTCGCCCAGAACTCCTCGATCGGGTCGAGGATCTTCCACGAGAGCTCGACCTCTTCCTGACGTGGGAACAGCGGCGGATCGCCGAGCAGCACGTCGAGGATCAGGCGTTCGTAGGCCTCGGGGCTCGCCTCGGTGAAGGCGTGGCCGTAGCCGAAGTCCATCGTGACATCGCGCACCTGCATGCCGGCGCCTGGCACCTTCGAGCCGAAACGGATCGTGACGCCCTCGTCGGGCTGCACGCGGATCACGAGTGCGTTCTGGCCGAGCTGCGAGGTCTGGCTGTCGGCGAAGACCTGCTGCGGTGCGCGCTTGAACACGACCGCGATCTCGGTGACGCGCCGGCCGAGTCGCTTGCCGGCGCGCAGGTAGAACGGCACGCCCGCCCAGCGACGCGTGCCGATCGTAAGCTTCATGGCGGCGTACGTCTCGGTCGTCGACTCGGGGTTCATGCCGTCTTCATCGAGGAACCCGATGACCTTCTCGCCGCCCTGCCAACCGCCCGAGTACTGGCCTCGGGCGGTGCCGTTCGCAAGGTCGTCGGGCAGGCGCACGGCCGCGAGGATCTTCTCCTTCTCGGCGCGCAGGTCGCCGGCCTCGAACGAGATCGGCTCCTCCATCGCCGTCAGGGCGAGCAGTTGCAGCAGGTGGTTCTGGATGACGTCGCGCGCGGCGCCGATGCCGTCGTAGTAGCCGGCACGGCCGCCGACGCCGATGTCTTCGGCCATCGTGATCTGCACGTGGTCGACGTAGTTCGCGTTCCAGATGGGCTCGTAGAGCTGGTTCGCGAACCGCAGCGCCAGGATGTTCTGCACCGTCTCTTTGCCGAGGTAGTGGTCGATGCGGAACACCGCGTCGGGCGGGAACACCGAGGCGACCACTTCGTTCAACTCGCGGGCCGACTTCAGGTCGCTGCCGAAGGGCTTCTCGATGACGACCCGGCGCCACTGGTCGCCGCGCTGCTCGGTCAGGCCCGAGCGCTTCAGCTGCTCGGTGACGAGCGGGAACGACTTCGGCGGGATGGAGAGGTAGAACGCGTGGTTGCCCATCGTGCCGCGCTCGCGATCGAGATCGTCGACGACCTGGCGCAGCCGGTCGAAGGCCGCGTCGTCGTCGAAATCGCCGGGCACGAAGCGGATGCCGCGGGCCAGCTGCTTCCACACATCCTCACGGAACTCGGTGCGCGAGAACTCCTTCACCGAATCGTGCACGACCTTCTCGAAGTCCTGATCCGCCCATTCACGTCGGGCGAAGCCGACGAGCGCGAATCCCGGAGGCAGGAGCCCCCGGTTCGCGAGGTCGTACACCGCCGGCATCAGCTTCTTGCGCGACAGGTCGCCCGTCACGCCGAAGATGATGAGACTCGACGGGCCGGCGATGCGATTGAGCCGGTAGTCCTTGGGGGAGCGGAGCGGATTGTGCTTCGCCGTGATCTCGGCCGGTTCCATCGTTCCTCCGGGTATCAGGCGACGACGTCGAACAACGTCGCCGTGTCGGCCGACGGGTCGGTGAGCGTGAGCGTCAGCACCGGACGACCGAGATCGGCGAGCACGCTCGCGTCACCCGAGGCCTGCGCGGCGATCAGCTGGCCGAAGGTGAACGGTCGATCGGGGATCGCAAGGTCTTCGGCGGGCGTCTGGGTGATCTGCAGGAACGCGCCGACTGCAGGGCCGCCCTTGTGGAACTGCCCGGTCGAGTGCAGGAAGCGCGGACCCCAGCCGAACGTCACCGGTCGCCCGGCCCTGGCCGCGAGCAGCCCGCGGAGTCGCTCGAGCTCGGGGTGCGCGACACGGTCGACGTAGGCCTGGATCGAGAGGTAGCCGTCGGCGGGCAGCTCTTCGAGGAGCACGTCGATCGCCGAGGCGAGATCGCTCGACGCGCCGATGACCTCGGGCGTGCCCCGCACCTCGATGCCCTGCTCGACGAATGCGGCGGGGGTTGGCTCGGGGCGGGCATCGAGCAGGCCGCGAGCGGCGATCTTCGCCGACTCGACGTCGGGCTGGTCGAACGGGTTGATGCCGAGGATGCGGCCGGCGACCGCGGTGGCGTACTCCCACACGAGCAGCTGTGCGCCGAGCGTGCCGGACACGCGGATCTCTCCGGAGTCGTCGCGGCCGAAGATCTCGTCGCCCGCGTCGTCGACGATGCGAACGATCTGCAGGTCGGAGAGGCCTTCGCCGAGCTCGGGTGCATCGACGTCGAGCACGACGGGGAGGAGACCGGTGCCGTTCTTGCCGGTGGACTCGGCGATCAGCTGCTCGGCCCAGTCGGCGAGCCCCACGATGTGGGTGCCGTCGGCGACGATGGCGAGCTTGTCGCGCAGGGGAACGGTCGCAGCGATCGCCGCGCCGAGCACGAGGCCGGGGTTGTCAGGGCTGTCGATGGCGAGTGAGAGTTCGATCGTCTCCGCCTCGTCGAGCACCTCGGCGATGTCGACGCCGGCGAGCCCGGAGGGCACGAGTCCGAACGCGGTGAGCGCCGAGTAGCGGCCGCCCACGTTCGGGTCGGCGTTGAAGACGCGGTAGCCCGCGGCTCGGGCCGACTCGTCGAGCGGCGAGCCGGGGTCGGTCACGACGACGATGCGCGTCGCGGGGTCGATGCCGGCGTCGCGGAACGCCTGCTCGTAGACACGACGCTGGCTGTCGGTCTCGACGGTCGAACCCGACTTCGACGACACGACGAGCGCCGATGTCGCGAGACGGTCGGCCAGAGCGGAGCGAACCTGCCCCGGCTCGGTCGAGTCGAGCACGGTGAGGTCGACATTCGTCGTGCGCGTGATGACCTCGGGAGCGAGCGAAGAGCCGCCCATGCCGGCGAGCACGATGTGGTCGACGCCGGCGGCCTCGAGCTCTTCGCGAAGTGCTTCGATCTCGGCGACGAGCGGGCGGGAGATCGCGACGGCCTCGGTCCAGCCGAGGCGTTTGGCCGACTCGGCCTCGGCCTCGGGACCCCAGAGCGTCGCGTCCTGCACGGTGATGCCGCTCGCCACGAGGTCGGCGACGAGGGTGGGCACGGTCGCGCGCACGGCGTCGGCCGCCGCACCGCTGACCGAGATGCGGAAACTCATCGTGCCCCCTCGAGGGCGCCGCGAACCGTGTCGAGCAGCTCGTTCCACGAGACGATGAACTTGTCGACGCCCTCGGTCTCGAGCAGCAGGGTCACGTCGTCGTAGTCGACGCCGACACCCGCGAGTGCATCGAGCACCTGGCCTGCCGAGGTGTAGGCGCCGGTGACGGTGTCGCCGACGATCTCGCCGTGATCGAAGGTGGCCTCGAGCGTCTTCTCGGGCATCGTGTTCACGACGCCGGGCGCGACGAGCTCGGTCACGTAGAGGGTGTCGGGCAGGGCCGGGTCTTTCACGCCGGTCGACGCCCACAGCGGACGCTGGCGGTTCGCGCCTGCGGCGAGCAGCGCCGCAGCGCGTTCGCCGCCGAACTCCTGCTCGAAGAGCTCGTAGGCGAGGCGGGCGTTCGCGATGCCGGCCTTGCTCTTCAGCGCGAGCGCCTCGTCGGTGCCGATCGCCTCGAGTCGCTTGTCGATCTCGGTGTCGACGCGCGAGACGAAGAACGACGCGACCGAGTGGATCGTCGACAGATCGATGCCGGCGGCCTTCGCCTGCTCGAGGCCCGCGAGGTAGGCCGCGATGACCTCGCGGTAGCGGTCGAGGCTGAAGATCAACGTCACGTTCACGCTGATGCCCGAGCCGATCGACTCGGTGATGGCGTCGAGGCCCTCGACCGTGGCGGGGATCTTGATCATGGCGTTCGGGCGGTCGACCTTGGCCCACAGGGTCTTGGCCTCGGCGATCGTGCCGGCGGTGTCGCGTGCGAGCCCGGGCGCGACCTCGATCGAGACGCGGCCGTCGAACCCGTTCGACCGGTCGTACACGGGGCGGAAGACGTCGGCGGCGTCGCGCACGTCGTCGGTCGTGATCTCGAAGACCGCGGTGTCGACGTCGGCGCCGGCGGCGGCGAGCTCGTGCACCTGCGCGGCGTAGCGCTCGCCCTTGGCCAGGGCGCCGGCGAAGATCGTCGGGTTCGTCGTCACGCCGACGACGTTGCGCTCGGCGATGAGTCGGGCGAGGTCGCCCGAGGCGATGCGTTCGCGCGAGAGGTCGTCGAGCCAGATGCTGACGCCCGCCTCCGACAGTGCTGCAGTGGGGGAGCTGGTCATTGGAGTTTCTCCTCTTCTGGCGCGCGTCAGGCCGACGCGAGCGATTCCTTCGCGGCGGCGACGACGGCCTCGGCCGTGATGCCGAACTCGCGGAACAGGGTCTTGTAGTCGGCGGACGCGCCGAAGTGCTCGATCGACACCGCGCGGCCCCGCGAACCGAGGTAGCGGTGCCACGAGAGCGCGAGCCCGGCCTCGACCGAGACGCGGGCGGTGACGCCCGCGGGCAGCACCTGCTCGCGGTACTCGGCCGGCTGCTCGTCGAACCACTCGAGCGACGGGGCCGAGACGACGCGTGCGCCGATGCCCTCTGCTGCGAGCGTCTCACGAGCGGCGAGGGCGAGCTGCACCTCTGAGCCGGTGGCGATGAGGATCACGTCGGGGGTGCCCGATGCGGCCTCGGCGAGCACGTAGGCGCCCTTCGCCACGTTCGACGCGGCAGCGAGGGTGTCACCGGATGCCTCGGCCGCGCCCCGCTCGAAGACGGGGATGTTCTGCCGAGTGAGGGCGATGCCCGCCGGGGCATCCGTTCGCTTCAGGATCTCGAGCCACGCATGCCCGACCTCGTTCGCATCGGCCGGCCGTACGACCGTGAGGCCGGGGATGGCGCGGAGCGTCGCGAGCTGCTCGATCGGCTGGTGGGTCGGCCCGTCTTCGCCGAGGGCGACCGAGTCGTGGGTCCAGACGAAGATCGACGGCACCTGCATGAGCGCCGCGAGGCGCACGGCGGGCCGCATGTAATCGCTGAAGATGAGGAAGGTGCCGCCGAAGGCGCGCGTCTTGCCGTGCAGCACGATGCCGTTGACGATGGCGCCCATGGCGTGCTCGCGGATGCCGAAGTGCAGCACCCGACCGTAGGGGTTGCCCGAGAACTCGTGCGTCGACCACTCGGTCGGGATGAACGAGGCGGCGCCGTTGATCGTCGTGAGGTTCGACTCGGCGAGGTCTGCAGAGCCGCCCCACAGCTCGGGCAGCACGCCGGCGAGGGCGTTGATGACCTTGCCCGATGCCGCACGGGTCGACACCTCGGTGCCGCCCTCGAAGACGGGCAGCACGGACTCGACGCCTTCGGGCAGTTCGCCCGACTCGAGCCGGTCGAGCAGCGCCTTGCGGTCGGGGTTCGCGGCGGCCCACGCCTCGAAGGCGAGCTGCCACTCGGCGTGCTCGGCGGCACCGCGCTCGATCGCGCCGCGCGTGTGCTCGAGCACCTCTTCGGCCACGACGAAGCTCAGTTCGGGGTCGAAGCCGAGCACCTCTTTCGTCGCGGCGAGCTCGGCCGCACCGAGCGCCGAGCCGTGGATCTTGCCGGAGTTCTGCTTGCCGGGCGAAGGCCAGCCGATGATCGTCTTCAAGATGATGATCGAGGGCTTGGAGGACTCGCCCTTGGCGGCCTCGATCGCGGCGTGGAGTTCGGCGACGTCTTCGACGTACTGGCCCGTCTTCTTCCAGTCGACGGTCTGCACGTGCCATCCGTAGGACTCGTAGCGCTTCGCGACGTCTTCGGTGAAGGCGATGTTCGTGTCGTCTTCGATGGAGATCTGGTTGGAGTCGTAGATGACGACGAGGTTGCCGAGCTGCTGGTGGCCGGCGAGCGAGGACGCCTCGCTCGTGATGCCCTCCTGCAGGTCGCCATCACCGGCGACGACGTAGACGAAGTGGTCGAACGGGCTCGTGCCGGCCGCGGCATCGGGGTCGAAGAGGCCGCGCTCGAAGCGGGAGGCGTAGGCGAAGCCGACGGCCGAGGCGAGTCCCTGGCCGAGCGGGCCGGTCGTGATCTCGACGCCCGCAGTGTGACCGTACTCGGGGTGGCCGGGGGTCTTCGAACCCCACGTGCGCAGCGACTCGAGATCGGAGAGCTCGAGGCCGTCGCCGGCGAGGAAGAGCTGCACGTACTGGGTCAGCGAGGAGTGGCCCGCAGAGAGGATGAAGCGGTCGCGGCCGAGCCAGGCGTGGTCGGACGGATCACGGCGCATGACCTTCTGGAACAGGAGATAGGCGGCGGGCGCGAGGCTCATCGCGGTGCCGGGGTGCCCGTTTCCGACCTTCTCCACGGCATCGGCTGCGAGGATTCGAGCCGTGTCGACCGCCCGATCGTCGATGGGTTCCCACTGCAGAATTGCCACGAGGTGCTGTTCCTTCCGGTCATTGGACGATGCCCGTGAACCGATGGCCCCGAACATCGCTGGAATCGCTTCGACGCGAAGCTGCCCGGCGGTCGACCCGCTGGTCGTCGCCCGGACGGCAGCTCGAATCCGCCCGTCGGGCGCGCACTGCCAAGTATATGGACTCCTCACGTTTCGTGACGGTGACGCCGGGCTCACCGGTGTCGACGACCGAGGTGAGGCTGAAACGGGGCCGAAAGGACCCGGAAACGCGCGGGCCGAGTCGGGCGACACATGATGTCATAGAATCGAGGGAGGGCGTGGCCGCACTCCGCGTGCCCGCGCGCCGGAAGAGGAACGATGCAGGCAGCCGTAGACACCAGCACCACCCGCGCGGCGATGACCGTTCGCCGAAAGCTCTCGGCCTACCTCGCCCTCACCAAACCGCGAGTGATCGAGTTGCTGCTCGTCGTGACCGCGCCGACCATGATCCTCGCCCAGCAGGGCCTGCCGAGCCTGTGGCTCATGATCGCGACCCTCATCGGTGGCGCCATGAGCGCCGGATCGGCGGGGGCGTTCAACTGCTACATCGACCGCGACATCGACCGGGTCATGAAGCGCACGCAGGGGCGACCGCTTGTGACGGGCGAACTGAGCGACCGCGAGGCGCTCGTCTTCGCCTACGGGCTCGGCATCGCCTCGATCGTGTGGCTCGGCGTGTTCACGAACTGGCTCGCCGCAGCGCTCTCGCTCGGCGCGATCCTGCTCTACGTCGTCTTCTACAGCCTCATCTTGAAGCGTCGCACCGCCCAGAACATCGTCTGGGGCGGCGTCGCGGGCTGCATGCCCGTGCTGATCGGCTGGGCTGCGGTCACGGGCGATCTCAGCTGGCCGCCGTTCATCCTCTTCCTCATCATCTTCCTCTGGACGCCGCCGCACTACTGGCCGCTCTCGATGAAGTACAAAGACGACTACGCGGCCGCAGGCGTGCCGATGCTCGCCGTCGTGCGCGGGCGGGCGCAGGTCGGCCTGCAGGTCATCCTCTACGCGTGGGCCACCGTGGCGTGTTCGCTCCTGCTCATCCCGATCGCCGACATGGGTCTCGTGTACTCGACCGTCGCGGTGGTCACCGGCGTCTGGTTCGTCTACGAGACCCACCGGCTGTACAGCCTCGCGATCCGGCACGAGCAGGTCTCGCCGATGCGGGTCTTCCACGGCTCGATCGCGTACCTGTCGCTGCTCTTCCTCGCGGTCGGCATCGATCCGCTGCTGCCGTTCTGACCCGCTGCTGCTCTTCTCACCCCTGCTTCTTCTCACTCCCTGCCGCCCGTTCTCGCGTCGGGCAGATCGTCGGTGGATGCGAACGATCGAGCAGACGATGAGGCTGGCCGGGGGAGTCGCCCGAGCGACGACCCTCCAGGCCGCCGGACACTCCCGGTACCACCTGCGCGCGGCCATCGAACAGGGTCGCGTGCATCGGGTTCGGCGCAATTGGCTGGCACTGCCGGGCGCTGATCCCGAGTTGGTGGCCGCCGCGTCCATGGGTGCGGTGCTCTCGTGCATCACGCAGGCGCGGCGCCTCGGCCTCTGGGTGCTGGAGCATCCGCACCTGCACGTCGCTTGGTCGGCGTCGATGTGCTCGCGCGTCTGCCGCTCGTCGGCCAGGCTCGCACGTTGCTCGCCGCCGTGAACCCGTTCGCCGACTCGGGGCTCGAATCGTTCGTGTTGACCAGGTTGCGATGGCTCGATGTGCGTATCGTGCCGCAGGCGTGGCTCGAGGGGCATCGCGTCGACTTCCTCATCGGCGATCGGCTCGTGTTGCAGATCGACGGCGGTCACCATGTCGATGCGCAGCGCATCGCTGACAACGAGCACGACGCCGAGCTCATGCTGCGTGGCTTTCACGTCATTCGGGTCGGCTACCGACAAGTGGTCGATGATTGGCCCGCTGTACAGATGCTGATCATGCGTGCCGTCGGGCAGGGGCTGCACCGGGTGCGGTGATGGCGTCTTGCCGGAGCCGGCGCGGCATACGCGCCTGCGTTACCGCTCGAGAGTCTGCCGCAACTTCGGAGATCTGCACAGGATCGGCCGGTTTCGCCCGAGGCATCCGATCGGGTGCTGATTCCCGACGCTGTGGCGCCCGAGTGCGCGGGCGAGAGGGGGAGGGTGCGCGGTCAGCGAGCGGATGTCGCGGCGGGCTCACCCTCGCCGGGAGCCGTCTCTCGGGGGGACGTCTCGGTCGACGCCGAAGCCGCGACCGGCCGCTTCATCCGCAGGATGACCACGGTCATGGTGGCCGCGGTCAGCGAGGCGAGCACCATGTGCACGCCGACCGCGACGGGGGGCAGGCCGTTGCGTGCCTGGTAGAGCCCGACGCCGACCTGCACGAGTTCGATGGCCAGCAGGGCGATCGACCAGCGCAGCGTGGGCAGCTTCAGACGCCACGACGCGATGACGAGCACGAGGGTGAGCGCCAGCAGGGTGTAGCCCGGCCAGGCGTGCACGTGCGCGAGCACGCTCGCGTCGACGCCGGTGCGGACGACGTCGTCGTCGCCCGAGTGCGGGCCGGCCGCGGTGGTGAAGACGCCGACCACGACCGTCACCGCGAGCACGACGCTCGTGATGTGCGTGAAGATCATGAACGCCCTGGGCACGGCGACCTCACGCGTGCCGCCGGGTTCGTACATTCGGGCGAGGAACGCCGCCGTGATGCAGACGATGACGACCGAGACCGTGTAGTGGAAGCCGACGAGCGCCGCGGCGAGGTCCTGCCAGACCACGAAGCCGCCGACGAGCGCCTGCACGATCACGAGGGCGAGCACGAGCACGGCGAGCACGAAGAGATCGCGACGCGTGCGGCGGTACCGCCAGACGAAGACGACCACGCCGATCGCGGCGAGCAGCAGGGGGCCGCTGATCGTGCGATTCGCGAACTCGATGACCCCGTGGATCCCGAGTTCGGGCGTGGGGATCAGCGAGCCCGGCACGCAGACCGGCCAGTCGCTGCATCCGAGTCCCGACCCCGTGAGTCGCACGGCACCGCCGGTGGCGATGATGAGCACGTTGAGCACGAATGAAAGCCATGCGAAGGTGCGGAGAGTGCGGGTCACGCGGGTCGTTCCTGATCCGGATCGCGCTGTGACGGCGCTGGGAGTCCTGCCCGGCGTCTGCCGCGACCCTATAGACTTGAGGGGTTGGGAGGCCCGCCGATCGCGCGAGATCGCGCGCAACGGGCCGCACACCATCTTAGGTTGGCAATAGCGCCACCGGGCACATCATCACCCACTCAACGAGCGCCTCGACTCACGAGGGGGATGAGCCGGCCTGATAGCCGGTTGCACGGGAGGAGAAGAGGGAGAGCATGACGGACGTACTGATCGACCGACCGGAACTCGAAGGGCTCGGCACCTACGAGTTCGGCTGGGCCGACTCCGACGCCGCCGGGGCATCCGCCCGACGCGGCATCTCGCCGGAGGTGGTCGCCGACATCTCTGGGCTGAAGCAGGAGCCCGAATGGATGCTCCAGCGCCGCCAGCGCGCGCTGCAGCTCTTCGAGCGCAAGCCCATGCCCACGTGGGGCGCCGACCTGTCGGAGATCGACTTCGACAACATCAAGTACTTCGTGCGCTCGACCGAGAAGCAGGCCCAGACCTGGGAAGACCTGCCCGACGACATCAAGAACACCTACGAGCGGCTCGGCATCCCCGAGGCCGAGCGCCAGCGCCTCGTCGCGGGCGTGGCGGCCCAGTACGAGTCCGAGGTGGTCTACCACCAGATCAACGAAGAGCTCGAGCGCCAGGGCGTCATCTTCATGGACACCGACACTGCGCTCAAGGAGCACCCCGAGTTCTTCGAAGAGTACTTCGGCACCGTCATCCCCGCGGGCGACAACAAGTTCGCCGCGCTCAACACGGCCGTGTGGTCGGGCGGTTCGTTCGTCTACGTGCCGAAGGGCGTGCACGTCGAGATCCCGCTGCAGGCCTACTTCCGCATCAACACCGAGAACATGGGCCAGTTCGAGCGCACGCTGATCATCGCCGACGAGGGCAGCTACGTGCACTACATCGAGGGCTGCACGGCCCCGATCTACAAGAGCGACTCGCTGCACTCGGCCGTCGTCGAGATCATCGTGAAGAAAGACGCCCGCGTCCGCTACACGACGATCCAGAACTGGTCGAACAACGTGTACAACCTCGTGACCAAGCGCGCGACCGCCGCCGAAGGCGCCACCATGGAGTGGGTCGACGGCAACATCGGCTCGAAGGTCACGATGAAGTACCCGTCGATCTTCCTCATGGGCGAGCACGCCAAGGGCGAGACCCTCTCGGTCGCCTTCGCGGGCCCGGGTCAGCACCAGGACGCCGGCGCGAAGATGATCCACATGGCTCCGTACACGCAGTCGTCGATCGTCTCGAAGTCGATCGCGCGCGGCGGCGGCCGAGCCGGCTACCGCGGCGAGGTGCGCATCGACGCGAACGCGCACCACTCGGCGAACAGCGTCGTCTGCGACGCGCTGCTCGTCGATACGATCTCCCGTTCCGATACCTACCCGGCGATCGACATCCGCGTCGACGACGTGAAGCTCGGCCACGAGGCGACGGTCTCCAAGGTCAGCGAAGAGCAGCTCTTCTACCTCATGAGCCGTGGCATCGACGAGACCGAGGCCATGTCGATGATCGTGCGCGGCTTCATCGAGCCGATCGCGCGCGAGCTCCCCATGGAATACGCGATGGAACTCAACAAGCTCATCGAAATGGGCATGGAAGGATCGGTGGGCTAGTAGTGACCGCCCAGATGACCAGCACAGCCATGCCTACCGCGCAGCAACACGGCCTCGTCGCGCACTCCGACGGCGCCTTCGTGCCCGTGCAGACGCGCTCCGAGCGATTCCGTTCAGTGAACGTCGACGACTTCGCGCCCGTCAACGGCCGCGAGCACGAGTGGAAGCTCTCCCCGGTGGCCGCATTCGCCGACCTCACCAGCGGTGAGCTCGACGGGTCGCGCCTGCCGATCGAGACGACGGATGCCCCGGGCATCACCTTCTCGTACATCCCGCGTGACGACGCCCGCATCGGCACGGCGGGCACGCCCGAAGAGCGCGCGAGCGCCAACGCGTGGTCGAACTTCGGCGAGGCACTCCTCGTCTCGGTCGCCGGCGAAGACGAGAAGACCGTCGTCGTGACCCGCACGGGCCTCGGTGACACGCCGCGCGCGGCGCACACCGTGATCGAGGCCGCGCCGAACAGCCGCGCACTCATCGTGCTCGAGGGCACGGGTGCCGCGCGCCTCAGCGAGAACGTCGAGATCCTCGTCGGCGAAGGGGCATCCCTCACCGTCGTCTCGCTGCAGGAGTGGGACGACGAGGCCGTGCACCTGTCGAGCCAGTTCGCCCGACTCGGCCGCGACTCGTTCCTGAAGCACATCGTCGTCTCGCTCGGCGGCAAGGTCGTACGGGTGAACCCCTCGACCCACCTCGCCGAGCAGGGCGCCGACATCGAGGCTCTCGGCCTCTACTTCGCCGACGCCGGCCAGCACCTCGAGCAACAGGTCTACGTGCACCACGATGCGCCGCACACCAAGAGCCGTGTCACCTACAAGGGTGCGCTGCAGGGCGCCGGTGCACGCACGGTGTGGGTGGGCGACGTGCTCATCGGCAACGCCGCGACCGGCACCGACAGCTACGAGCAGAACCGCAACCTCGTGCTCACCGACGGCACCCGCGCCGACTCCGTGCCGAACCTCGAGATCGAGACCGGTGACATCGAGGGTGCCGGGCACGCGAGTGCCACGGGTCGTTTCGACGACGAGCAGTTGTTCTACCTCATGGCGCGCGGCATCAGCGAAGACGAGGCGCGACGCCTCGTCGTGCGCGGGTTCCTCACCGACATCGTGCAGAAGATCGGCTCGGCCGACCTCGAGTCCCGCCTCACGTCGGCGATCGAGGCTGAACTGGAGGGTCGCTGACATGGCATCCGTGCGTGTGTGCGCCGTCGACGACCTCGCGGTCAACCAGGCATCGCGCTTCGTGCTCGAGGGCAAGCCGATCGCGGTCGTGAAAGACGCGGCGGGCGAGGTCTTCGCCATCGGCGACACCTGCACCCACGGCGACATCTCGCTCTCTGAGGGTTTCGTCGAGGGCGACACGCTCGAGTGCTGGGCGCACGGCTCCATGTTCTCCCTCAAGACGGGCAAGCCCTTGACGCTGCCCGCGTACGAGCCCGTCCCGGTCTACCAGGTCGTGCTCGAAGACGGCGGCGTCCACATCGACCCCGCGGTCACCCTGACCGTCTGACCCAACCTCCTCCGGCCCGGAACGGCCGGCAACCGAAAGAGACCACCAACGAACATGTCAGTTCTCGAGATCAAGAACCTCCACGTCAACGTCGAGACCGACCAGGGCACCCGCGAGATCCTCCGCGGCGTCGACCTCGTCATCAACGAGGGCGAGATCCACGCGATCATGGGCCCCAACGGCTCGGGCAAGTCGACCCTCGCGTACACGATCGCGGGCCACCCCAAGTACCAGGTCGTCGAGGGCGAGATCCTCCTCGACGGCGAGAACGTGCTCGAGATGTCGGTCGACGAACGCGCGCGCGTCGGCCTGTTCCTCGCGATGCAGTACCCCGTCGAGATCCCCGGCGTGACCGTCACCAACTTCCTCCGCACCGCCAAGACGGCGATCGACGGCGAGGCGCCCTCGATCCGCGGCTGGATCAAGGATGTCCGCACGTCGATGTCGAACCTGAAGATGGATTCGGACTTCGCCGAGCGCAACGTCAACGAGGGCTTCTCGGGCGGCGAGAAGAAGCGCAACGAGATCCTCCAGCTCGAGCTGCTGAAGCCGAAGTTCGCCGTGCTCGACGAGACCGACTCGGGTCTCGACGTCGACGCGCTGAAGATCGTCTCCGAGGGCGTCAACCGTGCGCACTCGAAGACGGGCCTCGGCATCCTGCTCATCACGCACTACACGCGGATCCTCCGCTACATCAAGCCCGACTTCGTACACGTCTTCGTCGCGGGCAGGATCGCCGAGCAGGGCGGCGCCGAGCTGGCCGACCGTCTCGAAGAAGAGGGCTACGACCGCTACCAGGTCGCGGAGTCCGCGGCCGTGGCCGAGTAGCGCGAGGGTAGACTCGAGCCATGGTCACCTCACTCGCGCCCGAGCGCTACGACGAGGTCGAAGAAGCGCTCAAAGACGTCATGGACCCCGAGCTCGGGGTCAACATCGTCGACCTCGGTCTCATCTACGACCTCGGTTGGGACGACGAGAACGACGCGCTGGTCATCCACATGACGCTCACGAGCGCCGGATGCCCCCTCACCGACGTCATCGAGGAGCAGACCGCCGAGGCGCTCGACGGCACCGTCGACGCGTTCCGCATCAATTGGGTGTGGATGCCGCCGTGGGGCCCCGAGCGCATCACCGACGACGGCCGCGACATGATGCGCGCCCTCGGTTTCGCGATCTGAGTTTCCAAGATCTGAGCGATCTCGACGAAGGATGCCTCGTGCAGCACGCTGCACGAGGCATCCGCCGTCTCAGGCGAGCCCGCGCCGCCGCAGCAGCGGCTCGATCGACGGCTCGCGGCCCAGCAGGCGACGGATCGATTCGCGTGGATCGCGTGAACCGCCCGGGGCGAGGATCTCGGCTCGGTAGCGTTCGCCGTTCGCCCGCGTGGCGCCGCCGTTCGCCTCGAACCACTCCATGATGTCGGCGCCCGGCACCTCGCTCCAGACGTACGAGTAGTAGCCGGCGTCGTAGCCGCCCGCGAAGACATGCGCGAAGTAGGTGCTCGAGTAGCGGGGCGGCACGAGCGGGTCGTCGAGGCCGACGGCCGCGAGGGCGCGGTGCTCGAACTCTGCGACGTCTTCGGTGTCGCCGACGGCGGCGGCCTCGGCGGGGGAGAGCCGGTGCCAGGCCTGGTCGAGGACGGCCGCGGCGAGGTACTCGGTGGTCGAGAAGCCCTCGTTGAAGGTGCGCGACGCCAGCAGGCGATCGACGAGCGGCTGCGGCATCCGCTCGCCCGTCTCGTGGTGCACGGCGTACTCGCCGAGCACCTCGGGCCGCAGCACCCACAGTTCGTTGACCTGGCTCGGCAGCTCGACGAAGTCGCGGTAGACGTTCGTGCCCGCCATCGACGGGTGCACGACGGCGGAGAGCAGGCCGTGCAGCGCGTGCCCGAACTCGTGGAAGAGGGTCTCGGTCTCGTCGAGCGTGAGCAGGGTCGGTTCGCCGGCCGCGGGCCGGGCGACGTTCAGGTTGTTGACGACGACGGGAAGGGTGCCCTCGAGCGTCGACTGTGCGACGAGTTCGCTCATCCATGCTCCGCCGCGCTTCGAGTCGCGCGTGTACAGGTCGAGCAGGTAGAGGCCGACCGGCGTGCCGTCCTCCTCCGACACCTCGAACACGCGCGTCTCGGGGTGGTAGCCGACGAGATCGGTGCGCTCGGTGATCGCCAACCCGTAGAGCAGCTCGGCAGCACGGAAGACACCGTGGGCCAGCACCCGATCGAACTCCAGGTACGGTCGCATTTCGGCGAGGTCGATCGCGTACCGTTCACGTCGCACGGCTTCACTGAGCAGGGCCCAGTCGGATGCCTCGGGCGCGCGCTTCCCGGTCGCCGCGGCCAGCTCGGCGAGTGCGTCCGCCTCGCGGCGGGCGTTCGCTGTGGCCGCGGGCACGAGCCGCTCGAGCAGTTCGGCCACGGCCTCGGGCGAGCCGGCCGTCTCGTCGATCGTGACCGCCGCGGCGTGGTCGTCGAAGCCGAGCAGCCGGGCGCGGTCGGCGCGCAGTCGAACGAGTTCGAGTAGGCTCGCCCGGGTGTCGTGCGCGCCGCCGCGGCATCCGCGCGACCGTGACGCACTGAGCAGCCGGTCGCGCACGTCGTCGCGCTCGAGTGCGGCGAGGGCCGGTTGCCCGGTCGGGAGCACGAGGGTGATGAGCCAGCCGTCGAGGCCGCGGGCGAGCGCGGCTTCGCGCGCGGCCGAACGTCGCCCCTCGTCGAGCCCTGCGAGCTCGTGGAGGTCGGTGAGGTGGAGGGCCGATTCGTTCGTGTCGGCGAGCAGTCGCTGCTGGAACTCGGTCGTGAGCTCGGCGATGTGGGTGTTCATCGCGGTCAGTTCGGCCCGCCGGCCCTCGTCGAGTGCAGCACCCGCGAGCGTCGCGGTGCGGTGGTAGCGGTCGAGCAGCTCGATCGACTCGCCGTCGAGCGCGAGCGAGTCGCGGGCGGCCTGCAAGTGCTCGAGCCTCGCGAAGAGACGCGGGTCGAGCCGGATGGCATCGCGATGGGCGGCGAGCAGGGGCGCGAACTCGACCTCGAGCGCGTCGATCGCGGCGTCGCTGTCGGCCGCACTCGCGTTCTCGAAGACGGGCAGCACCCGGCGCAGCAGCTCGCCCGAGCGCTCGAGAGCGACGACCGTGTTCGAGAAGGTCGGCGCCGAGGCATCCGCCGCAATGGATTCGACCGCGCGCCGCTGCTCGCTCATGCCGATCTCGATGGCCTCGCGGTAGTGCTCCGGCCGGATGAGGGCGAACAGCGGCAGCCGGTAGGGCAGCGGGCTCGGCTCGAGGAACGGATTGGAGTGGTCGCGCATCTGACCACCGTAGTTCGCTGTCATGCGTGCGGGCATGAGCATAGGCTTCGAACATGAGCAGCGATCGTCCCGAACACGGAGTCAGAGACGCCTACACGCACGGCCATCACGCCAGTGTGCTGCGCACGCATTCGTGGCGTACGGTCGAGAACTCCGCCGCCTACCTCGCGCCGCACCTGCACGAAGGGGCACGCATCCTCGATGTCGGCAGCGGGCCAGGCACCATCACGATCGACCTGGCCCGCCGCGTGCGGCCCGGCACCGTCGTCGGCATCGACGCGTCGGCCGAGGTGGTCGGCGCCGCGACGGGGTTGGCGGCGAGCGAGGGCGTCGCGAACGTCGAGTTCGTCGTCGGCGACGCCTATGCGCTCGACTTCGACGACGACAGCTTCGACATCGTGCACGCCCATCAGGTGCTGCAGCATCTCGCCCGGCCCGTCGATGCGCTGCGCGAGTTCCGCCGGGTCGTGAGGCCGGGCGGCATCGTCGCGGCGCGCGATGTCGACTACGGCGGAGTGATCTGGAACCCGGTCTCGCCGGGCCTCACGCGCTGGCTCGAGCTCTATCGCTCGGTGCACGAGTGGAACGGCGGCGAACCCGACGCCGGGCGGCACCTCAAGAGCTGGGCGCGCGAGGCGGGGTTCATCGACATCGCTGCGAGCGGCACGACCTGGGTCTTCTCGACCGAGCTCGAACGCGAGTGGTGGGGCGGCGCCTGGGCCGAGCGCTCGACCGAGTCGCAGTTCGCCGCGCACGCGATCGAGTCGGGGCACGCGGACGTCGGCGAGTTGCGGCGCGTCGCCGAGGCCTGGCGGGCCTGGGCGGCCGACGACGACGGCTGGCTGCTCATGCCGCACGGCGAGATCATCGCGCGAGCGTAGGCCGCAGCGCCGTGGGTGCCTTACCAGTCCTCGTCGGCATCGTGCGCGTCGACGATGGTGTCGCGCACGACCGTGCCGTCGTCGAGCTCGGCGATCGGCCGGCCCTCGAGCCAGGTGAGGGTCCAGTGGCGGTTCGTGCCGTCGCCGACGAACGCGGCCTCGGCGGCGGCGACCCGCTCGCGCATCTCGGGCGGCACGCTGACCGGCGGCACCTCGCCGAACGCCCAACGCGTGCCGAGACGCATCAGGCGCTCATCTCGTAGGTGATCCAGCTCGTGCGCGTCGCGAGTTGGTCGTACACGTGCTGGGCCGGCTCGTTGTCTGCCGCGGTGATCCAGCTCACGCCGCCTTGGCCGATCTCGGCGGCCCGCGCGTGCACGAACTCGATGAGCGATCGCCCGATGCCCGAGCCCCGTGCGCTCTCGTCGACGTAGAGGTCGTCGAGGTACATGCCCCGCGTCGCCGTCAGCGAGTTCGGCACGGCCCGGTAGTGGGCGAGCCCGACGGGCCGACCCTCGTCGTCGACGGCGAGGGCGGCCTGCAACGGCTCCGCGTCATCGCGGATCCAGTTCCAGACGATGAGCGCCTTGGCGTCGTCGAGTTCGGTGTCGTAGAAACGGCAGTACGCCTCGAACAGCGGCAGCCACCCGAAGAAGTCGTCGTCACCGACCGGACGGATCTCGTAGTTCATGGTTCCCCCTCATTCCGACGGCGCCTCGAAGACGACGTCGCGGACTTCGAACGACTCGGCCTCGACGAAGCCGAGCTCGGCGATGCGCCCCACCGCACGCAGATCTGATGCGACCGACTCGAGCAGCGCGATCGTCACCGCGGGTGCGGCGATCACGGCACTCGTGACCGGCGTCTTCTGCGACGCCTTCGCGTCGGTCTTCGCCCGGCGGATGCCGGTGAGCGCGAGGCCCGCGAGCTCGAGCAGCTCGACGCCGGCTTCGCCGCGGGCCGCGAGCTCGTCGACGTTCGGCCACGATGCAACGTGCACCGAGCCGTCGTGCGACCAGCGCCACGCCTCTTCGGTCGCGAACGGGATGACCGGCGCGAACAGGCGCAGCAGCACGTCGAGCGCGGTCTTCAGCGCCGCGACGGCCGAGGCCTGCTCGGGGCTCGGCTCGCCGTACGCGCGCTCTTTCACGAGCTCGAGGTAGTCGTCGCAGAACGTCCAGAAGAACGTCTCGGCGAGCTCGAGCGCGCGCGCGTGGTCGTAGGCCTCGAGCGAACGGGTCGCGCGTTCGACGACGTTCGCGAGCTCGGCCAGCATGCTGCGATCGACGGGCACCGACACCGGGGCATCCGCTCGGCCGTCGAAGCCGAGGATGAATTTCGCGGCGTTCAGCACCTTGATGGCGAGTCGGCGGCCGATCTTGACCTGCGTCGGGTTCTGCGGGTCGAAGGCCGCGTCGGTGCCGAGGCGCGAGGAGGCCGCCCAGTAGCGCACCGCGTCGGAACCGTGCTGGTCGAGAAGACCGGCCGGCGTCACGACGTTGCCCTTCGACTTCGACATCTTCTTGCGGTCGGGGTCGACGATGAAGCCCGAGATCGAGGCGTTCGCCCACGGCGCGACACCGTGCTCGAGCTCGGCGCGGAGCGTGGTCGAGAAGAGCCAGGTGCGGATGATGTCTTGACCCTGCGGGCGCAGCGAGTACGGGAAGACGAGGTCGAAGAGCTCGGGGTCGCGCTCCCAGCCGCCCGCGAGCTGCGGGGTCAGCGACGAGGTCGCCCAGGTGTCCATGACGTCGTGCTCGCCGATGAAGCCGCCGGCGACGCCCCGCTGCGACTCCTCGAAGCCCGGTGCCGCCGCGGAGGACGGGTCGACCGGCAGCATCTCGCGGGTCGCGACGATCGGCTCGTCGAACTTCGGGTCGCCGGCGGAGTCGAGCGGGTACCAGACGGGGATCGGCACGCCGAAGAAGCGCTGGCGCGAGACGAGCCAGTCGCCAGACAGGCCGCCCACCCAGTTCTCGTAGCGGACGCGCATGAAGTCGGGGTGCCAGTCGATCTCCCGGCCGTGCGAGAGCAGTCGCTCGCGGAGCGCCTCGTCGCGGGCTCCGTTGCGGATGTACCACTGGCGGGTCGAGACGATCTCGAGCGGCTTGTCGCCCTTCTCGAAGAACTTGACGGGGTGCGTGATCGACTTCGGGTCGGCGAGCAGGTCGCCCGAGTCGCGGAGCTGCTGCACCACGGCCTGCTTGGCCGAGAAGGTGGTCTTGCCGACGAGCTCGGCGAATGCCGCCTTGCCGGCCTCGGAGGTGATGGCGTCGGGGGCCTCGGCGATGACGCGGCCGTCGAAGCCGATGATCGCGCGGTTCGGCAGATCGAGTTCGCGCCACCACACGACGTCGGTGATGTCGCCGAACGTGCAGATCATGGCGATGCCCGTGCCCTTGTCTTTCTGGGCGAGGTGGTGGGCCACGACGGGCACCTCGACGCCGAACACGGGCGAGGTGACGGTCGTGCCGAAGAGCGGCTGGTAGCGCTCGTCGTCGGGGTGGGCGACGAGGGCAACGCACGCGGGGATGAGCTCGGGCCGGCTCGTCTCGATCTCGACGATGCCGCCGTCGGGGCGGTGGAACGAAATACGGTGGTAGTGGCCGGGCTGTTCGCGGTCTTCGAGCTCGGCCTGTGCGACCGCGGTGCGGAACGTGACGTCCCAGAGGGTCGGCGCGAGCGCCTGGTACGCCTCGCCGCGCTCGACGTTGCGCACGAAGGCGAGCTGCGAGGCGAAGAGCGACTCGTCGCCGATCGTGCGGTACGTCTGGGTCCAGTCGACCGAGAGGCCGAGCTGGCGCCAGAGCGCCTCGAACTGCTGCTCGTCTTCGACGGTCAGCCGCTCGCACAGCTCGATGAAGTTGCGGCGGCTGATCGGCACCTGGTCGGCGGCCTTCGTCGACTTGCCGTCGCCGCCCTCGAACGGCGGCGCGAAGCCCTCGATGTAGGCGAGGGTCGGGTCGCAGCGCACGCCGTAGTAGTTCTGCACGCGGCGCTCGGTGGGCAGGCCGTTGTCGTCCCAGCCCATCGGGTAGAAGACGCTCTTGCCGCGCATGCGCTGGAATCGCGCGACGACGTCGGTGTGCGTATACGAGAAGACGTGCCCGATGTGCAGCGAACCCGAGGCGGTCGGCGGCGGGGTGTCGATCGAGTAGATGCGCTCGCGCGTCGCCGACGTGCGGTCGAACCGGTACGTTCCCTCGCGCTCCCACGCGCCGCCCCAAACCGATTCGAGGCCTTCGAGAGCGGGCTTGTCGGGAATGCGCGCGGTGTCGGTCATGATGCTCCGGTTCGATATCGGCGGCACCGTGTCGGTGGTGAGGTGCCTGAATGTGCGACGATCCAGCCTACCGGAGGCGAAGACGAACGCCGCGGCATCCGCACTTCGAGGGGGCCGGATGCCGCGGCGCGACGCCGATCAGACGGTGACGGGCTCGGGCGTGGCGTCGTCGAATTCGCCGACCTCGGGGGCCTTGCGCATTCGAGCTGCCGCGTAGGCGGCGATGAGCGTCAGCACCGAGAGCAGGGCGAGCACGATGCCCGGGTGCCACCACGCGTAGTCGCTCGCCTCGCCGATCACGATCGTGAGGAGCGGGATGAATCCGCCGACGGTTGCGGCGATCGCATACGAGACCGAGAGCGCCGAGTAGCGGAAGTGATCGGGGAAGAGGTCGTTCATGAGCCCGCCGAGCGCGGCCCACGACATCGTGGGCAGGATGCCGCCGATGATCATGGTGCCGACGAGGATCGGGAACGTCGCGAACTGCAGCAGGAAGTACATCGGGAACGTGATGAGGAGGGTGCCGAGCGCACCCCAGGCCACGACCCGTGCCGAACCGATGCGCGTCGCCCAGGCGCCGAACAGCGGGATCGTGACGAGCTGGAGGAGGCCGCCGACCGTGGTCGCGATCAGCAGATCCTGGAAGCTGAACCCGAGTTGCTCGGCGCCGTAGTTGATCGTGTACGTGTTCATGAGCGAGTAGGAGCCGATGCCGAGGAGGGCGGCGCCGATCGCGACGAGGATCGCGACGGGGCGGCGTGCGAACATCGTGAAGAACGGCACGCGGTCGCGGCGGCCTTCGGCGACGACCTCGCGGAACACCGGGGTCTCGTCGATCGACCAGCGCAGGTACAGCGAGACGAGCAGCAACGGGAAGGCGAGCAGGAACGGGATGCGCCAGCCCCACGCTGCGAGCTCTTCGGCGGGGAGCGCGACCGTCATGACGATGAACAGCACGGCCGAGAGGATCGAGCCGACGGGGGAGCCGAGCTGGGGGATCGCAGCATAGAAGGCGCGCTTGACCGGCCCCGAGTGCTCGGTCGCGAGCAGGATCGAGCCGCCCCACTCGCCGCCGAGCGAGAGCCCTTGCACGACGCGCAGCAGCACGAGCAGGATGGCACCGAGCCATCCGGCCTGTGCGTAGGTGGGCAGGAGGCCGATGAGGCCCGTCGCGACGCCCATGATGCCGACCGTCCAGAGCAGGGTCGTGCGACGGCCGAGTCGGTCGCCCATGTGACCGAACAGCGCGGCGCCGAGCGGGCGCACGACGAACGCCACGGCGATGGTCGAGAAGCCCGCGAGCGTACCGCCGAACTCGCCCAGCGGATCGAAGAACAGCGGGCCGATGAAGTATGCCGAGAAGTAGGCGAACACGTAGAAGTCGAACGACTCGAGCGAGGTGCCGATCATCGACGCCCAGGCCACACGACGGGCAGGGCTGGCGGTGCGGGCCGGTTCGCCGGCGGGGGTGGTGGAGGTCACAGTGAGTCCTTGGGATGGCGCCGGGGGCTTCGAGGTGCGGGGCCGGCCGGGCGGCGGGTGAGTCGGTCGCGAAGACCGCACACATCCTGACACCGCATGGATGTCGCGACAAGCGTCTTGTTCGTATTGCAGTAGAACAATACGATGAAAGAGTGCTGATTCGCCTCGACCCGACCCTCGACGCCCCGCTATTCGAGCAACTCGCCTCGGGGCTTCGCTCGTCGATCGTCGACGGCCGGCTCTCGGGCGGTGAGCGGCTGCCGGCCGCTCGCGACCTCGCGGGTTCTCTCGGCGTCAACGTGCACACCGTGCTCCGCGCGTATCACCGGCTGCGCGACGAACGCCTCATCGAGCTCCACCGCGGCCGGGGTGCGGTCGTCGCCGTGCGCATCGGCGGGCACGCCGCGCTGGCCGGCGCCGTCTACGACCTCGTCGACGAGGCGAAGAACCACGAACTGCCCGAGGCGGCGCTCCTCGCCCTCGTGAGCGAGGCGTACCGCTCTGCGCCCCGAGCCTCGGGCGTGCTCCGGCCCATGCCGACGCGGTAGTCTTGACGGCAACGACATCGATCCGGCCATCACCGGGGAGTCTTCGGAAGAACCCGGGCGGGTGCCACGCGGCATCCGCTCGGCAGTAGAACCGAACGGGGCGGCCCGTCACAGCCGGCAATGAGGGGCTCGTCCGGGTCTCGATACGCCGCTGGCGCGGCTACTCGACCACCGGAGGAGCAAGCGAGGTGGTACCGCGGCGGAGCTCGATCGAGCACCGGCGTCCTCGTGAGAGCATTCGTCCCCGCAGGAGCGAGCATGTACCCCCGCACCCCAGACGACCACGGTGTCGCCCCCTCACCCGAGTTCCCCGCCGTCGAGCGCGGCGTGCTGGCCTTCTGGAAGGCCGACGGCACGTTCCAGGCGTCGATCGACCAGCGCGAGGGTGCTCCCGAGTGGGTCTTCTACGACGGCCCGCCGTTCGCCAACGGCCTGCCGCACTACGGGCACCTGCTGACGGGGTACGCGAAAGACCTGTTCCCGCGATTCCAGACCATGCGCGGCAAGCAGGTGCACCGCCGCTTCGGCTGGGACACGCACGGCCTGCCCGCCGAACTCGAGGCCGAGCGTCAGCTCGGCATCACCGACAAGAGCGAGATCGAGGAGATGGGCATCGCGGCCTTCAACCAGGCCGCTCGCGACGCCGTGCTCCGCTACACCGAGGAGTGGCAGGAGTACGTCACCCGCCAGGCGCGCTGGGTCGACTTCGAGCACGACTACAAGACCCTCGACGTGACATTCATGGAGAGCGTCATCTGGGCGTTCAAGACGTTGCACGAGAAGGGCCTCGCCTATGAGGGCTACCGCGTGCTGCCGTACTGCTGGCGCGACCAGACGCCGCTCTCGAACCACGAGCTGCGCATGGACGACGACGTCTACAAGATGCGTCAGGACCAGACCGTCACCGTCACGTTCCCGCTCGTCGGCGCGAAGGCCGAGTCGCTCGGGCTCACCGCCGTGCGCGCCCTCGCGTGGACGACGACGCCGTGGACGCTGCCGACGAACTTCGCCCTCGCCGTCGGCCCCGACATCGAGTACGCCGTCGTGCCCGCCGGGCCGAACGGCACACCCGACGCGACCGTGCTGCGCGAAGAGGTCGGCACCGCCGTCTCGGGTGCCGTGGCATCCGACACCGAGGTGCTCGGCGGCGAGTACCTGCTCGCGATCGACCTCGTCGGCAACTACGCGAAGGAGCTCGGCTACGAGTCCGCCGACGACGCTCGCGCCGCGGTCTCGCGCACGGTACGCGGCCGCGAACTCGAGGGCGTCGCCTACGACCGGCTCTTCGACTACTACGCCGACGTCGAGGAATACGGCCTGCAGAACGCCTGGCGCATCCTCGTCGCCGACTACGTCACGACCGAAGACGGCACCGGCATCGTGCATCAGGCCCCGGCCTACGGCGAAGAGGACCAGAAGGTCTCCGAGGCCGCCGGCATCCCCGTCGTCATCTCGCTCGACGAGGGCGGCCGGTTCCTGCCGGCGGTGACGGATGTCGCGGGGCTCTTGTGGAGCGACGCGAACAAGCCGCTCACGCAACTGCTGAAGGCAGAGGGGCGCCTGCTCCGGCAGGCGAGCTACGAGCACTCGTATCCGCACTGCTGGCGCTGCAGGAACCCCCTCATCTACAAGGCCGTCTCGAGCTGGTTCATCCGCGTGCCCGAGTTCAAGGGCCGCATGGGCGAGCTCAATCAAGACATCAACTGGGTGCCCGACAACGTGAAGGACGGCCAGTTCGGCAAGTGGGTCGCCGGTGCACGCGACTGGTCGATCAGCCGCAACCGCTACTGGGGCTCGCCGATCCCCGTGTGGAAGAGCGACGACCCCGAGTACCCCCGCATCGACGTCTACGGCTCGCTCGAAGAGCTCGAACGCGACTTCGGCCGCGTACCGACGAACCCCGACGGCGAGCCCGACCTGCACCGCCCGTACATCGACGAGCTCGTGCGCCCGAACCCCGACGACCCCACCGGCCGTTCGATGATGCGACGCATCCCCGACATCTTCGACGTGTGGTTCGACTCGGGCTCGATGCCGTTCGCGCAGGTGCACTACCCCTTCGAGAACCAGGAGTGGTTCGACAGCCACAACCCCGCCGACTTCATCGTCGAGTACATCGGCCAGACGCGCGGCTGGTTCTACGTCATGCACGTGCTCTCGACCGCGCTGTTCGACCGGCGCGCCTTCTCGAACGTCGTGAGCCACGGCATCGTGCTCGGCAGCGACGGACAGAAGATGTCGAAGTCGCTGCGCAACTACCCCGACGTCTCCGAGGTGTTCGAGCGCGACGGCTCCGACGCGATGCGCTGGTTCCTCATGTCGAGCTCAGTGCTGCGCGGCGGCAACCTCGTCGTCACAGAGGAGGGAATCCGCGAGGGCGTGCGGCAGTTCATGCTGCCGCTCTGGAGCACGTGGTACTTCTTCTCGCTCTACGCGAATTCGGCGCGGGGCGGCGGCTACGAGGCATCCGCTCGCACCGATTCGAGCGACGTGCTCGACCGGTACCTGCTCGCGAAGCTCGGCGCCCTCGTCACCGAGGTGACCGCGGACTTCGAGGCGTTTGACTCGCCGCTCGCGGCGGCGAAGCTGCGCGACTTCGGCGACGTGCTGACGAACTGGTACGTGCGCCGCTCGCGCGACCGCTTCTGGGCGGGCGTCGGCGACGACGGCTCGGGCCGCGAGGCGTTCGACACGCTGTACACCGTGCTCGAGACGCTCACGCGTCTCTCTGCGCCGCTGCTGCCGCTCGTCTCCGAGCAGATCTGGCGCGGGCTGACGGGCGGGCGCAGCGTGCACCTGGCCGACTGGCCCGAAGCCGCAGCCTTCCCGGTCGACGACGAACTCGTGGCCGCGATGGACTCGGTGCGCGAGATCAGCTCGGCCGCCCTGTCGCTGCGCAAGCAGTCGGGTCGCCGGGTGCGCCTGCCGCTCGCGCGCCTCACGGTCGTGGCGACGGATGCCGCGACGCTCGCGCCGTTCGAGGCGATCCTGCGCGACGAGCTCAACGTCAAAGCCGTCGAGCTCGTGACGCTCGACGGCTCGAGCGCCGAGCGCTTCGGGGTCACGAAGCGACTCACCGTCAACGCGCGCGCCGCAGGGCCCCGGCTCGGCAAGACCGTGCAGCAGGCGATCCAGGCCGCCCGCTCGGGCGACTGGAGCGTCGAGGGCGACCACGTCGTGGCGGGGGGCATCGCGCTCGAGTCCGGGGAGTACGAGCTCGTGCTCGAAGCCGGCGGCTCGGGCGACGGGCAGAGTGCGCTCGCGCTGCTCGCCGACGGCGGCTTCGTGATCCTCGACACGGCGACGACGCCCGAGCTCGAGGCCGAGGGCCTCGCGCGCGACGTCGTCCGCGTCGTGCAAGAGGCGCGCAAGGCGGCCGGACTCGAGGTGGGCGACCGCATCCGCTTGACGCTCACGCTCGATGCGGCCGGTGCCGCAGCGGCTGAGCGCCACGGTGAACTCATCGCGGGCGAGACGCTCGCGACCGAACTGTCCGTGATCGCCGGAACCCCCGGTGACGGGTCGAAGCCGGTGGGCGAGACCTCGAAGCTCATCGTGGAGGTGGCGAAGGCATGACCGACTTCACCGACGCATCGGCCGCCGAGGCCGCGGACGCGGCCGACGCCGTCTACCGGAGCCTCCTCGAACGGGTCGGCGAAGCCGCTCCCGAACGTCGGCTCGACGCCACGCGCCGGGCGGTGGAGATCCTCGGCGACCCGCATCGCGCCGCGCCCGTGATCCACATCACCGGCACGAACGGCAAGACCTCGACGAGTCGCATGATCGAGTCGATCCTGCGCGCCGGGGGCCTGCGCACCGGACTCATGACGAGTCCGCACCTCGAGCGGTTCACCGAGCGCATCCTCATCGACGGCGCGCCCGTCGCCGATGAGGCCGTCGCCCGCAACTGGAACGAGATCGAACCGTTCATCTCCATCGTCGACGCCGAGCTCGAAGCCTCGGGCACGCCCCGGCTGACCTTCTTCGAAGCCCTCACGGCGCTCGCGTTCGCCTGCTTCGCCGACGCCCCCGTCGACGTCGTCGTGCTCGAGGTCGGCATGGGCGGCGAGTGGGACTCGACGAACGTGGCCGATGGCCAGGTCGCCGTGTTCACCCCGATCGCGCTCGACCACGAGTCGGCGCTCGGCACCACGGTCGAGGCGATCGCCCGCACCAAGGCGGGCATCATCAAGGCGGAGGCATCCGTCGTCACGGCCTTCCAACCGCCAGAGGCACTCACGGTGCTGCGCGACGTGACCGCAGCGCACGGGGGCACGTTCGCCGTCGAGGGCGGCGCGTTCGCCGTGCTCGACTCCCGTGTCGCCGTTGGCGGCCAGCTCATCTCGGTGAAGGGGCTCGCGGGGGAGTACCGCGACCTCGCGCTGCCGCTCTTCGGGCGTCACCAGGCCGAGAACGCCGCCGTGGCGATCGCCGCGGTCGAGTCGTTCCTCGGCGCCGGCACGATGCGCCTGGCCGACGAGGTCGTGCAGCAGGGGCTCGGCGCGGTCACGTCGCCCGGGCGACTGCAGATGGTGGGCACCGAGCCGCCCGTGCTCGTCGACGCGGCGCACAACCCGCACGGTGCGGCATCGCTCGCGGCCGCGCTCGACGAGGTCTTCGACTTCGACGAGGTCGCCGTCGTGCTCGGCGTGCTCGCCGGCAAGGACGTGGCCGGCATCGCGCGCGCACTCGCGCCGATCGCGACCCGGTTCATCGTCACCGCCCCCGAATCCGACCGTGCGATCGAGGCCGGCGAGCTCGCGGCATCCGTCGCCCGTGCCGTCGGTGCTGAGCAGGCCGCTCACGTCGAGGTGATCGACCGACCGGACGACGCGCTCGACGAGGCCCGCGCCTGGGCCGCGGCAGCGCCGAAGCGCGCGGTCGTCGTCGCCGGTTCGATCGTGCTCGCGGGCGAGGCCATCGCCATCGCCGCCGACCGTGAATGGGGGCGCTCGTGAGCGACTCGACATCCGTGCCCGAACCCGACGATTCCGCGGCCGCGGCGGCTGCGAACGCAGCGCCGCCGCGATCGGTCAGACAGAGCCTCGGCGCCGTCGTGCTCGGCCTCGAGGTGCTCGTGGTGTTCCTCGCCGCACTCGTCATCTGGGGCCTCGCCCAGGGCGACGTCGAGGGCGCTCTGCCGTCGTGGGTCGCCCTGGCGGCCGGCGGCGTCATCATCCTCGCCCTGATCGCGACGATCGGGCTCCTGCGGTTCGACTGGGCGTACGTGCTCGGCTGGGCCATCCAGGTGCTCATCGTCGCGTCGGGCTTCCTCAACCCCGCGATGTTCGTCGTGGGCGCGCTCTTCGGCGGCATGTGGTGGTACTGCATGGTCGCCGGCGCACGCATCGACCGAGAACGCGCGGCAGCGGCCGCGCAATGGAAGGAACAGCAATGACCACCCCCATCGAAGAGACCCTCGTGCTCGTCAAGCCCGACGGCGTCGCGCGCAACCTCACCGGCGAGATCCTGCGCCGCATCGAGGCGAAGGGGTACTCCCTCATCGACATCCGCCTCGTGCAGGCCGACCGCGAACTGCTCGCGCGCCACTACGCCGAGCACGAGGGCAAGCCGTTCTACGAGCCGCTCATCGAGTTCATGGAGTCGGGCCCGACCGTCGCGATGCGCGTCGCGGGCAACCGGGTCATCGAGGGTTTCCGCGTGCTCGCGGGAACGACCGATCCAACGACGGCCGCGCCCGGAACGATCCGCGGCGACTTCGGTCGCGACTGGGGTCTCAAGGTGCAGCAGAACCTCGTGCACGGCTCCGACTCGGCCCCGTCGGCCGAGCGCGAGCTCGCGCTCTGGTTCTGAGAGCGAACGGATGCCGCGGCGCCCGGGTCACCCC